>JAPKZC010001028.1:0-3814 GCA_026394025.1 Candidatus Solibacter sp. | reverse complement strand
TGAAGTAATTCGCACCCTCGTTCTCCAGCTTGCCGGTTACTCTGAGGACGCTGCCGGCGTACCTGGATGGATTCGCGGCCACGTCTTTAACCGATGCTTTAACAGGGGCCTTCGCCTCGACAGGCGCTTGCCCCGCGGCGGCGAGCGAAACCGCAAGGAACCCCGCAAAAAGAATCGACCGCATCAAGACGTCCTCCTGGCCGGGCTCATCCTACAAGCGTGAGACGCGGCCGGCACCGCAAAGTTACCAATGCCGCGAGCGACGCGGCAGCGATCAGGGCGGCGAACCATTGCGCCTCGGTCAGCCCCGCCGCAGCCATTGTGCCATCGCCGCGGACGAACTCAAAGCAAAATCTCCCGGCCGCCAAGGTGGCAAGCAGCACGAGGAACCGGTTTCCGGGCGGCCCGGCGAGTGGGGTGCGCAGTGAAATCACGGCCACCGCGAACAGAAACGCGGATTCGTATAACTGCGCGGGGTGCACGGGGACACCAGCGCCCCATCGCAGGGCGGCGTCGCTGCCAACCGGGAAGACGACGCCCCAGGGCATCGTGGTGGGGCGTCCGTGGCAGCACCCGCCCAGATAGCAGCCGATGCGGGCAATCGCGGCGAACAGACAGCCACCGGTGGCCATCGAGTCGGCTGCCCGGCGGACTGAGAAACGGAACCACCGGGCGCAGAGCAGCAGCGCCAGGCATCCGCCAAACAATCCGCCGAAGGACACAAATCCACCGGGCATGGGGTTCCACAGGCCTTGCCAGGCGTCGAGCCACTGCCGGCGGTTCTGCATGACGAAGAGGGCGCGCGCGCCGGCGAGGCCTCCCAGGTAGACCGCGACCAGACTCCAGGCAAGGTCACGCGGGGAAAGGCCCGCCCGCTCCGCGGAACGAACGCTTACCCAGAGAAAAACACAAGCCCCGGCAGCCATCATCAGAATGAACGACGAGAGCTGCGCGGTTCCGAACTCGAGTAGGACAGGCTTCACACGGCTCGGGCAGCGCCCCTGGCGCGGGAACCACGCAGAGCCAGGAAGACGCCCGCGGCGCCGGGCAGGAGGAGCAACATCAGGTCCGGTCCCGACCCTCCCGATCCGCCCGATCCCCCCTCGGGCAACCAGAGAGCGGATGAGCATCGCGCCGCCGTCTTTTGATCGGGAGCCTTCGGAACGGAGACCTTGCACGTGCCGGACGACGTGATGAGGTCGGCGGAAATAGTGGTCCCCGGTTGGCCGATGTTGCAGACGGCCACCTTGCCGGCGCTCTTCGGCTTGGATTTGTTGTTGAAGGCCACTTTGTTGGTCGAACCCGGAAAGACATCGCCGGAATCGCCCCGATTAACGTTGCGATCCATATCGTTCCGTCCGTCGGCTTCAACTACGCCGACACCCTTGTTGTTGGCGTTGGCATTCACCGTGTTGGTGGCGAGGCCGGCGGTAAGCACCGTCTCATTGATCTTCATCACCAGAAGGCCGGGCGAGGGAATCTTGGAATCGAATAGAATCTTGTTGCGATACGAAACCAGGTAGTACTGGGTCGGTGAGATGGCAAGCTTGAAAGCAACAGGGTTGTCTTCGAGGCTGGCGATGCGAGCGGCCTTGAGATCCGATTTCACATCGGTGGGAGTCAGCCAGCCAAGAAACTGTTTGGCCCAGGCGGACATGTGGGTGGGACGTTCCGGACTCTGACCATCGCCTCCCCACGAACCGCTGGCCATGAGGCACCAGGAGCCTACGCCTTCCGATTTGCCATTCTGGTCGTCGGTATCGTACAGGTCGGGCAGACCGAACGCGTGGCCAAATTCGTGGCAGAACACGCCGATCTCGATCATCTTTTTGGCGGCACCGCAGGCCAGGGCAGGCATCACGACATAGTCGTTTACTTTGATGAACCCGCCACCGGCCCTGGGATCGTTAGTGGTGAATGCGGCGGGGCCAAGGGCAGACCGGTGCGACCAGATATTGTTACTGTTGTTCCCGCACTCACCTCCCGTTTCGGGATGGACGAGAGCGACGAAGTCGACCACGCCATCGTCGTCGCCGGAATTGGGAATTCCATCAGGACCGTCGTTGTCGAACTGCGCGAAGTTGATGCCGGCGTCGTTTGCGGCCAGCGCTTCGGTAACGAATTCCTGGATCTTCCCGGTTCGGCACAAGGCGTTGCAGGTTTCCGGACCATTGGGTGTGGTGACGGTTTGGCCTTTGTAAAAGGTATCGTCGCGGGAGATGGCCACCCACGGACGCACGGTACCGGAAACCGTCAGGCGGCCACCCGAAATTTCCTTGTAATAGTCGGTCATGGTGCCGGTGGGAAAGGCTCCGAACAGCTCATTCTGAAGGTTGGTTTCGGGATAGGGATTGGCGCCGGTATTTCTGAACTTCACCATGAGCAGTGGGATGGTCCGGGTACCGGCAATCGCGGTGCCGCCAGCGGTCAGCGCCGCTTCGGCAGTGAGGGCGCCGGACTGCACCGCTTGGGCATTCGCCTGAGCGCGGCGCATCATCGGCACCAGGGACTGGGTGGCAGTGACCCCACGTCCGTCTACCATGTAGTCCCAATACCAGGCGGGCCACTTACCGGTTTTGGGCGGGGTGGTGGCGATCGCAAACTGTCCGGCCAGCAATAACGCCACGGCGGCCGCGGCGCAGAAGCGATTGGGGTAATTCACTGTGTCTCCTCCTACTTACAGGTTGGGCCAATATCCAGAGGTGCAAGGGGCCCAGGTTGGGACAAGTATATACCAAGGTAGTCCACTTACGGTGGGCCGGGCGTTACATATGTCATGCCGGGCGCGTGACAATGCCCACTGGCGGCGGGTGCGGATTGGCCGCAACATGCACTAGGAAGGAAAAAGAAACATGCCGGTTGCGGAATTACAGAGCGTTAGCAAGAACTACGGAGCGGTGGCCGCGCTGCGGGGAATCGATCTCGCCATGGAGGGCGGCGAAGTGCTGGCAGTGCTGGGCCCGAATGGCGCGGGCAAGACCACGGCGGTGCGCATCCTGCTGGGGCTTACGGTGCAGACATCAGGCCGGGCGGCCATCTTCGGGCACGCCCCGGGGAGCCACGAGGCGAAATTGCGGCGCGGCGCGATGCTGCAAGTGGCACGGGTGCCGGAGACGATTCGGGTGCGCGAGCACATCGACCTGTTTTCGGGCTATTACCCCAAGCCGTTGAAGTTGGCGGAGACGATTGCCGCCGCGGGACTGGGTGGAGTGGAGAACCGCCTTTTCGGCGAACTCTCGGGAGGGCAGAAACAGCGGGTGCTTTTTGCGCTGGCCATCTGCGGCAATCCCGACCTGCTGTTTTTGGACGAACCCACGGTGGGGCTGGACGTGGCGGCGCGGCGCGGCCTATGGAAACACATCCGGGAATACGCGGCGCGCGGGGGCAGCGTGCTATTGACGACGCACTACCTGGACGAGGCCGACGCGCTGGCCAACCGGATCGCGGTAATCGATGGCGGCCGGATCATCGCGCAAGGCACGCCCGGAGAAATCAAGCAGCAGGGAGCGTCCGCCGGCCTGGAGGACGCGTTCCTTTCCCTGGTGCGAGAGAACACGAATTCCATCGAGGAGGTGCTGCAATGATGCGCGTTTACTGGCTGGAGGCGCGGACCGAGTTGCTGAAGTACGCCCGCATGAAAAGCTATTCGCTCTCGACGATTCTTTTCCCGCTGATGTTTTACTGCTTTTTCGGACTGGCGATGCCCTCGCAGCCTGGGGGGAGCACTTCCATGGCGCGCTACCTGATCGCGACCTATGGCGCGTTCGCCATCATGGGGTCCACGCTGTATGCGTTCGGCGTGGGCATCGCGGTG
>JAPKZC010000340.1:7230-9436 GCA_026394025.1 Candidatus Solibacter sp. | reverse complement strand
AGTGTCCGGACGAACAGGCCCGCGGCGACCAGAATGAGAAAAGAGATCGCGATTTGGGCGACCACCAGAACGTGCTGCGCGCGGCGGCGCGGTCCGCCCCCGCGGCCATTCTTTAGCGCGGGCATGACGTCCGGACGCGTCGACTGAATCGCTGGAGCGAGGCCGAATAACAGGCCGCAAACCACGGAGAGCGCCGCCGTCACGCCTAGCACGCTCCAGTTCAATTCCGCGTGCAGCGTAAGGTTCCTCTGCCCGTTGGAGAGCAGAAACGTCAGCGTTCGCATTCCCCAGATCGCAAACACCACCCCTAGTGCTCCGCCGAGCGACGCCAGCATCACACTCTCGGTAAGCAACTGCCGCACGACGCGGAACCGTCCCGCTCCCAGGCTGAGCCGGACAGCCATTTCCCGGCGTCGCGCGGCGGCCCTTGCCAGCAGCAGATTGGCGATGTTCGCGCACGCGATCGCCAGGATCAATCCCACCATCATCAGGAGTACGTACAGAGGTTTCGAATACTGGCGGCGCAGGCCACCCAGACCGGCGGCGCCGGGATTCAGAACCAGCGCGGGCAGTTTAGCGCGCTCACCTTCGGTACTCGCCGTTGTGGCAACCCATTGATGGAAACGAGGAGCCAGCGCTGCCTGCGCCTGGGCCATGCTTACACCGGGACGCAGGCGGCCCATCATTTCGATCCAGTAGAAGTGTTCGTCGCCATACATACGAGCTGCCCTGGCGCCGTCTACGAGCACATTCGTGTGCAACGGAAGGTAGACCTCCGGCGCCGCCGCTGGGTCGACTCCGAAGAATTCCGGCGGCGCGACACCGATCACCGTGAAGGGCACGTTATCGACGAGAATCGACTGTCCAATCGCATTCGACGGTCCTCCAAGGCGATTTTGGCCTGTCGCAAAACTGATTACGGCCACCGGTGCCGCGCCGGGACGGTCGTCTTCGGAAGCGATCAGACGTCCCGCGGCCGGCGACACTGCCAGACCGCGGAAATACTCGCCGGCGACGTACTCCGTGCTGGCGCTCATGGCCTGCCCGCGGACGGCCAGGGTACCGTTGTATCCGTTGAAGTATCCGAAGACTGTGGAGAAGACGGGATTCTCCTCGCGCAGCGTCTCGAACGCGCGGTACGGGAAGATCCCGCTGACCAGGGCGCCTTTGCCACCCGGCCAGAAAATCCCTTGTAACCCGTGCACGACGTGGACCGATTCCTTGTCGCCGTCCTTGGGCGGCCGGCTATGCCAATTCAAAACCACTAGCGACTCGGGATCGGCCAGAGCGCAACAGAATCGACTCCATGAGGCTGAAGATCGCAGTATTGGCCCCGATGCCAAGCGCCAGCGACAAGACCGCCAGGGCGCTGAATGCCTTGTTGGCGGTCATGGTGCGAAGGCCATAGCGGACATCCTGGCCAAGTTCCGACCAAAACCGTGTCATCCAGATCTCCCGTGACTCTTCGTGCTTCAGTCCGACGTTGCCAAATCGCCGGCGCGCTTCAGCCCCGGCGCGCTCCGCCGTCATACTGTCTGATTGCAGTTCCGCAGCTTTTTCCGCAAGGTGGAGTTCCATTTCCTCACGCAACGCCTCGCTGCGCCTGGCGCTCTCCATCCAATACCTCAGCCGTCGTAACACGTCCGTCACTCCGCTCCCATCACGCGCGCGATCGCCAACGTGAGTTTCGCGTACTGCCGGGTTTCAACGGCCAGCTGTTTGCGGCCAGCCGCCGTGATCTGGTAGATCCTCGCCCGCCGATTATTCGACGTCACGCCCCAGACACCGTCGATCCAGCCGTTTAGCTCCAGCCGCTGGAGAGCGGGGTACAGCGAGCCCTCCTCGACGAGGAGCTCATTGTCGGACGCTTGTTGAATGAACTGGACTATGCCGTATCCATGGAGGTCGCGCAGCGACAGCGTCCACAGAATTAACATGTCCAGTGAACCGGGCAACGAATCGTTCTTTTGCGCCTTGCGTCCCATACCAAGAATTCTTAGCTTACGACGACGAGATTACGCGAGTCAAGTTCAGATTGGCGAGCCCTCGCGCCGCAAGACGATTTCGGGGTGCTCACGCGCGCCGGATGCGAATCACTATGGCGCGCGTTGCCGCTGTCGACAACAGGCTACGTCCGATCTCAACTGGCCTAAAGCGTCAGAGCGCTCCGTCGTAAGCATCTGATAATCACCGTTAGGGGGACCCA
>JAPKZC010000340.1:0-7162 GCA_026394025.1 Candidatus Solibacter sp. | reverse complement strand
CCCCACCGGGATCTATGTTCAATGGGCTGTCGCCGGTTACTCCGGTTGCTACGGCGTAAGCGCCTGGGCGAATTTCGGTATGCGACGCAAAGGCATCGCTGAGGCGTGTGCGTCAAGCCGTACGCACGGCTTGACCGGGGCTCGTTGAAAAGCGGGCTACCGTTGATCGCCAGAGTCGTATCAAAATCTACGTATGCTGTTGGGATTGGCAATTGGCATAGGTATCCCGGTCGTCCTAATAGGTCTTTATGCCTGTGGGCAAGAGCTTCCTTGCCTGCGCCCTCGCGCAGAAGGCCTGCCGCGACGACTACTCGGCGTTCTACACCGGCACCGCGGCGTTGTTCCGAGAGCTGGCCATCGCTTGTGCCGACGGCAGTTTGCGCTGCTGCTGGCCAAACTCAGTCGCATCGACGTGCTCGTGATCGACGACTGGGCCATGGCGCCGCTCACCGAAACCGAACGGCGCGACTTCTGGGAGATCTGCGAAGACCGCTACCACACCCGGTCGGTAATCCTGACATCGCAACTGCCCGTGGCCCGATGGCACGAGCAGATCGGCGATCCCACCGTCGCTGACGGTATCCTCCACCGAGTAGTCCACAACGCCCACCGCATTGAGATGAAGGGCGACTCGATGCGCAAAAAGCGCGGAGGAGGTGCGTAGGCCCGCCGGCTAACGCCCGCCGGGTCTCGCCAGTGCCGAGCGGGGAACGGGACCGCTGTCCCGTTCCCCGCACCCCTTTTCCCGCATGTGGCGGCCGGCCTCCGCTTCGCTCCGCTCCGGATCGGCGTTTCCATGGCCAAGCCGAACACTTTCCGCTCAATCAGACAGCCAGCGTCGCTAAGCTCCGAAACCTGTTCGGACCATCCCGGAATGCTGTTCGGCTTCAGCCCGGAACGGTGTTCGACTTCCTTCCGGAATGCTGTTCGACTTCGCCGGAATCCGCAACTTGGCCCCTGTCCAGCGCAGATGACGGCGACAATACGGGCCTCGGATTGTGGGGATTCGAGCCCTCTATCGGCACAACGGTTTACCTCGACAAAACCAAAACCTGGAGTGCTTCCACACTCGCTTCCTTCGAATTCAACGGCGATAAACGGGGCACCAAAACGCACGTCGGCGATCTGCTCACGCTGGAAGGCGGACTGGGGCGAAAGTTCCTGAAGGGTGCCGCCAAAGCGGGGCTGGTGTATTACGGTCAGTGAAAACTCACGGACGATACGATGGGTACGCTGCCGTCCCTGCTTGTGAAAGGGAAGAACAGCACAGCAGCCCTCGGGCCCGAACTGATGCTTCCACTCGCGACAAAAAGCAAACTCTACGTTTTTTTTACCGTTTTGTACGCGTTCGAAGTGGCCTCGCGAACCACAACTCAGGGCAATGCCCTGATCCTGACGGCTGTATTTCCGATTAAGCCGATCAAGCTCCAGTAAGTAGTATAACGTCCCCGACCGGGACTGCTCTGCTCTGCTCGCGTGTGGCTCGCTTTCTGCACGCGCCACGCCGAGCGGGGAGTAGTGGAAAGTCCCGGATCAAGCGGAGCCTGATTTGGCGTTTGCTCCAACTGCTTCCGGGCTGGTTCGGTCCAATCATGGAAAACGGCTTCCGCGTGGCCGAGGATGGCGACTTTTTCAGGCCTCACCCCCCTGTAAGCGGCGCGCCAACAGTGGGCGGATCGCGTGGTCAGCCGCTTGGCTGCGGCGCGTGCGTCCCGCGAGAGTCGACACCGGCGACCTTCGATTGCATGACGTGGTTCGCCGGATTCCAAGCGTAGATCCAGGGCGATCTCGAGATCCCTCGGGAAACAACCTGTCCGCGGTATCGGCCCGGTCGGTTTCACTTTCCGCCGGACGGATGACGCGAAAAAATAAAAAGCACCGCCGCCGCCTATGCCACATCTGGTGTCCCCGCAACAGATACCGGCTGCCGGCCGATAGGAGCTGAATCGATGTCACTAAACGTTTTCGCCAAAGCGGTTCTCGCGATGGGAGCGGTAGCCGCCGTAGTCTGCGCCCAAGCGCAGCCGAAGACCTTCTTCAAGAACAAGATCCAACTGGCGGACAGCGACATCCAGAAGATCGATCAGGGCCAGGTAGTGACCAAGTTGCTGGACTCCGGAGACCCGAAGTACGGAATTCTCGTATTCGGTGCGGTGTACGTGAATGCTCCTGTAGAGAAGTTCGGCACCGTGGTCCGCAATGTCAATCGCCTGAAAGAGAACAAGGTCTACCTCGACGTGCAGGAATTCAGCACGAATGGCGCGGCGCCCAAGCCGGCAGATTTTTCCCGTCTCTCGCTCGACAATAAGGATATCGATGAACTCCACGGCTGCAAGGCGGGCGACTGTGACATCCAGATCCTCAATATCGAGCAGTTCCAGAAGCAGGTGAACTGGAAGGCGCCGGACAAGTACGCGCAGGCAAACAAGTTGTTTCGGGAGCGAATCTATCAGGGCATGGATGCCTATCTGAAGGGCGGGCTGAAAGCGATTGGGAGCTATCGGGACCGGGAAAAACCGCTCAACGTGTACGCAGCCACAAAAGGCATGATCGATGCGTCGTACTTCCTGCCGCAGGACAAAGCAGGCGCGATTTATCACGAAGTGTTGGACTATCCCCAGGCGAAGGTGGCCGGCAGTGGAGATCTTTTCTACTGGGAGAAGATCGATTTCGGACAGGAGCCCACAGTCCGCGTCAGTCATCTGATGCTCTTCCCGCAAGGGGCGGGCGCGGTGAAATCGATCGCGGCGAACCTGCAACTCTACGCCAGCCGTTACATGCGGGTGGCCCTTCAAATGTATTACTGCGTGCCGGACACGACCAATCCGAAAAAGCCTGGATTCTACTTGATTGAGATGAATGATTCGCAGATGCCGGATTTCGGCGGCATCAAGCTCGGCATTGTGCGGAAGGTGGCAAGCGGCAAAGCGACCGATGCGACCCGGGATTCCCTGACGATGTACCAGAAGATGCTCTTGGGCAAGTAGAGCGCGCTGTATGTTCAACAATTTAGCAGGAACGCATATGACGATGACGAAATGGCTGTTGTATTAGCCGCCGCCGTGGCACCTTACGGTTTTGGCGCGGATAAAGACAAGACTGTCGGCACCTTCAACGCCTATGTCGATTCGGACCTGTGTGCACACCTGATGCTCGGGCCGATTACGGATGCCCGGCTACAGTGCTCCAAGGACAGCCGCAAGCAGGGGTCGAATTCGGTGTTGGTACGGCTCTCCGACAACCTTGTTTTGGATGTCAACAAAACCAAGATGATTGATCCTCTGATCAGCCAAATCGTCTCGGCCAACGGCGAGGTGAAAGCCAAGAACGGAACGATGAAGCTTGCCGAAGTTGCTCCGGTGCCGGCGAGCACGATCAAGCCCGGGTCGGCAGACTACAAACTTCTCGACGTCCGGCATTTCAAACTGACGGGCGACGATGCCAAGCTGCATGAGAGAGTCCGGCACGAACTGGCGATGCTGCCGTACGTCAGCGAGTACGACTTCATCTACTTTACGATGGCCGATCGCAAGGTCATTCTGACCGGCTGGACCGTGCGCCAGACGAACCGGAGCGAGGCGTACAACGTCGTGAAGGACGTGCCCGGTGTGGAGTCGGTGACGAACAACATCGAAGTGCTGCCGTTGGGCAGCATGGACATGGCGGTGCGAGCCGGCGTGCGCGCCAACCTGCAGCGGGCGTTGAGCCGGTATTTCTGGGGCAGCGGGTCATCCATCAAGATTGTCGTAAAGAATGGCAATGTCATTCTCCTCGGCATGGTGGCCGGCCAGCCGGACAGCGACACGGCAAATATCCAGGCGAATTCGGTGTCGGGGGCGTTCAAGGTCTTCAACATGCTCCAGATTGAGCCGAAGAAGCAGTAGGCAGGGTCTCCACAATCAAGAGAAAGGACGAAATATCATGCGCAACATATGCTTACGAAACTCCGAAGCCTCCTGGTTGGCACTGGCCGCCCTGCTCGTGGCTTCCGCTTGCTCGACCGCTCCGAAGACAGCAGGAGTGAAGAGAGTGCCGGAGGGCCAGGAGAACTCCGGATTCCTGAAGGACTACGCGAATCTGAAGCCTAACCCGAAGATGGACAGCGATGCGCTGACTTTCGTCAACGCGGACGCGGCCCACAACTTGCGGCGCTACGTCGCAATCATCGTCGACCCGGTCGAGATCTACGTCAGCACGAAGGCCGATGACGCGATGGTGCCGGAACGCGCCCGCGAAACGGTTGCGCTCTACTTCCGCCATGCGCTGCAGAGCGCTGTCGGCGACGCATTTCCGATCGTCGAAACGCCGGGACCGCTGGTTTTGCGGCTGCGTGCAGCCATCGTCGGCGTGGATGCCGGCGGTGCGGTCGCGCCGATGGACGATGCTGCCCTGACGGCTAAGCCTTTGGACCGCGCGATCGTGCTTGAAAAGGTCGCCGTGGAGATGGAACTGGTGGACTCCGTCACTGGAGAGCGTGTGGCTGCGATGGTGGACCGCACCAAACTGGGCGCCGGTGCCGAAGTCGGCTCCGAAAACTTCTCTCGCGTGGCCCGCTTCAGCCAGGCGAAGGATGCGTTTGACGAGTGGGCGCGGCGCGTGCGGATGTTCCTGGATACAGAGCACGAACACAGCGGCGAGGATGCCACCAAGGCCGATCAGTCTTACCGGCCCTACGGTCAGTAGAAGAACCGGCCAATGGGGACGGCAGCTCAGCCCGTCCCCGAGTGCCCACCCATTTCCCCCTGCAGTCCTCCCCTTCATCCACAGAACCCCAGAGATTAAAAAAGAGCCCGTGGCTGCACCCGTATCATCGGGTCCGCGCTAAAGACAGTGTGACGTTCACGGGCGTCTGTTTCCGCACCTAAGGAGTAGCGCATGCGATTATTCTTGGATACCCTTAACCGGCGGCTATTGATCGCCACCAACATTTTGGCGATGCTCACCGTTGGCCCCGGCGCGGTTCTGAATCCCCGGCCGCTTGCGGCACAGGAGGCAGAAGCGCAACCGGCGAAACTCTCCCCCGCCCAGCTTGACGATGTAGTGGCGCGCGTCGCGCTGTACCCTGATCCGCTGCTGGCCCAGGTCATGGCAGCGGCGACCTTCGCCGAACAAATCGGCGCTGCCAATCAGTGGGCGGCGCAGCATAAGACATTGAAAGGCGACGCACTGACACAGGCGATGGACGCCGCCAACCTGTCGTTCGATCCCAGTGTTCAGGCGCTTCTGGCCTTTCCCTCCGTCCTGGAGCTCATGAATAAGGACCTGAACTGGACGCAACAGGTCGGGGACGCGACCCTGGTGCAGCGTGGCGACGTCTTGGACGCCGTGCAGCGGATGCGCAAGAAAGCCTACGACGCGGGAAATCTCAAGACGACCAAACAGGTAACGGTGGTGCAGGAATCTCCTCAGGTGATCGTGCTGCAGCCGCCCAGCCCGACCGTGGTCTACGTGCCGGTTTACAGTCCACAGGTGGTCTATGTGGCCGCTCCGCCTCCGCCTCCCTCAGGAGTTGTCGTGGCGGCAGTCATCGGCTTTGCCGTAGGCGTGGCGCTGACCTCGTCTTACTGCAATAGTTACTGGGGATATCACGGAGGATTTGGCTGGCATTCCCACACCGTCATCATCCACAGCAGCTCATGGAGGCGCAGTTGGAGCAATCACAGCGTGTACGTTCACAGTTGGGGAGGCGTCAACCGCGGCTTCTATGCCAGGCCGAATGCCTACGTCAATACCCACGCTTACGCCCGGCGCAATACCAACGTGAATGTGAACCGCAACGTGAACGTAAACCGTAACACGAACGTGAACCGGAATAACAATGTCAACCGCAATACCAATGTCGGCCAGAACGTAAACCGTTCGGCTCAGACGCCAAGCCGGAATATCAACAATGGCAGAGCGAATTCCAATAATTCGCGTGGCTTCTCACAACCGAGTCCGGCGCGCTCCGGAGCCTTCTCCGGCGTGCAGAATGGCAGAACCGAACAGAGAGCCGCATCGCGCGGGAAAGCCAGCCGCAGGAGATAACCATGCGATCCCAACAGGAGACTACCACCATGAGAAACCACACACATCCAGTTAGCCGATTCCAGTTGTTAGCCGTTGCCACAGTGGCAGGCTTCCTTATTTCGGGAGATGTCGCCAGGGCCGCGGAGCAGAAGTCCTTCCCGACGCCGAACGCGGCAATGACTGCGCTTATTGCCGCCGTCAGGGCACATACACCGGATCAGGTAATGGCCATTCTCGGTCCCGAACTGGAAGCCGTGATCGCGACCCGCGACAAGGCGCAGGACGAGATCGACCGCCAGTTGTTCCTGGATGGCGCCCGCACTGTGAAACTGGAGAAACAAGGCGCCGACCCGAATACCGTGATCGCCTACCTGGGCGCCATCGAGTGGCCTTTCCCCGCCCCCCTGGTGAAGACCCCGGCGGGCTGGAAGTTCGATGGTAAGGCAGGGGTGGAAGAGATCAAGGACCGTGAAATCGGCAGGAACGAAATCGCAACCATTGAGGCGTGCAGCGCCTACATCGACGTCCAACTGGAGTATTTCGCGGAAGACCGTCAGGGAGATGGCTACCTGCAATTCGCGCAAAAGGTAAACAGCACCCCCGGGAAGTTCGATGGACTCTACTGGAGCAACGCCAGCGGCGAAGCTGTCAGTCCGTTGGGGCCCTTTGGCGCCGACGCGGCAGGGTCTGAGACGAGGCCCGCCGGGGAACCGGTTCCTCTATCCGGGTATCTTTTCAAAATCCTGACTGCCCAAGGCGAAGCTGCGACTGGTGGCGCACGCAGCTATCTGGTAAATGGCCGCATGATCGCCGGATTCGCCCTCGTGGCCTGGCCGGCCGAGTACGGAGTCACGGGAAACGCCACGTTCCTTGTGAATCAGCAGGGGATCGTCTATCAGAAAGATCTTGGCGCCGATTCGGCGCAGATTGCCCGGACAATGACTCAATTCAATCCCGACAGCACCTGGAAGAAGAGCGAGTAAGTCCGGCAATCACTTCGTTGAAATGACACCACCGCAAGCATTAGCACAAGGACCCACAACAGACCGACCACGGGGATATCACCCCGTGGTGTCCGCGTGGACCGAATGAAATGGAGAATACACACAAAATGAAACGCTTCCAAACGTCTCCAAACGATACTTGCATTGCC
>JAPKZC010000343.1 GCA_026394025.1 Candidatus Solibacter sp. | reverse complement strand
CTGTTCTGCTGCGCCCGCTCGCCATAGAATTCGGGATTCTGTACCTGAAGCCGCCAGAACCCGGAAATCAGAAACAGGAAGATAACCACCGTGGCGTACTGGAAGACGGCAATTTTCCCCGCCGCAAACCGCGTATCGTCGCGCAACGGTGGTTTATCGGAAAGCTGCTGTTCGCGATTTGGGTCGGCCGGAGGAAACTTCACATCGAAGCGGGACTACGCTTAATTCCTATTCTAGCCGATTCACTGCCGATTCATAGCGGATTCTCGACTCTCCTCATCCATTCATCCGTCAAAGCGTCGAACCAGTCACTAGTTCGCAGGCGTTATCCGTCGGCCGTCCGGCCGCTGATGGGATTTGCGGAAGGTACAGACTATTTCGGCAGCCCCGTCATGGCCGGCTCCACCAGCGACGACAGCAGGCGGCCCAGCATCGGCACGTAGGTGTTAATGACGCCCAGCAGCGGCAGCCCCCCGTAAATGGCGAGGCGCAAGAGCAGGTTACCGGTGTTGGATGCCTCCTTGCCGCTTTCGGCGGCTGACAGGCGCTTGAGGATGGGGTTGCTTCCAATCTGGAGCAACACTTGAGACACCACCCCGCCCAGTAAAACCAGCAGTGCGGTGCCCATCCAGCGCAGAGTTCCCTGGGACCGGAAAGGATAGACCGTGGTGGACAGTATGGCAAAGAAGAATCCGAGCGCCAGGAACCAGGTCTGGTACCACATCTGCCGCATGTGGTAACGGATGACCGCCACGTAACGCAAGGCGATGAACTCCTCCATCAACCGGATCCCTATTGCCGCAGTGCCGGATGGATGTTGCGCCGCCGCGCCGCCTTCACTTTCCCGCGCCGAAAGCCCCCTATCCCAGTGCGCCGTCAGGCGAGCGGCCAGCAAGCCGGTCACCGAAATCAACGTCCGCTGCAAGGTCCGGTATTGCGCGACCCGGTCCGGCGCCAGCCGCGCTTCGGCGAGAATACACAGGCGCGTCTGGTCGTCGAGTTTCGCGATCTGCTCTTCCATCTCGCCCTTCTGCGCCAATTCCGTGGAGTGATCCGCAATCGCGCGCAGGCAATCGAGCGAGCGCGTCAGCACCAACCGGTGATCATGGTGGCCGGATGTGGGCCAGAGCGGCGACCGCGAGTACTCAGGCGGCAACGCGGTGAAGGCGCGGCGGACGGGCGCATGTTCCAACTTGACGAGCATCGCGGCAAGGCCGCCCCACCAGGCGCGCAGCCGGAACGTCGCGGCGGCGACCGCCGCCAGCAACAGACCCAGCGATACCAGATAGAGATGGTCGTAGGATACACCCTCCACCGACTGACGCTTCAGCAGGTTCAAGGCCCACACCGAGACCACAGCGAACACGCAAAACAGCAGCATGGCGTTGCCATCCAGCGGCGGGACCGCGGCGGCGGCCTTTTCCGGTGAAATGCCGGGCAACTCTGGTTCGTCAGGCCGGGCGTGCACGAAAGTTTCGTGGCGTCTCATGTGCACCCAGGCAAAACTGAGCAGGCCGCAGCCAATCAGAAAAAAGGGCATCACTGGCGAGGCGCCGCTCAGCATCTCGATACAGCGCAGCGACCAGAAGTCCTGGTTGAGCAGAGAATCCGACACGGACGCCTGCCGCCAATACACGCAATAAACCGTGGCCGCGGCAAGCGTGGCTGCCATAAAAACATTGCACGGCAGCACTGTCCCCGTTCCATCGCCCGTGGCCTTCGCACCGCGCAGGAGTTTCACATTGAAGTGGACCAGCAGCACCAATGCCGTGCCGAACGAGAGAACGAGCACCGTGGGGCTCAGCCAATGGAGCCAGCCGAGCGGTGCCACCTGCATCTTCAAACCCGCCAGAGGAGAAATGACGCTGTAAGTCACGCAGCCGAGCACTAACACCGCGAAAGCGTGGTAGGCGTACCGGCCGGCGAAGCCAGGCTCCTGCCAGCCCGTATTCGCCGCCATAGGGCGGGGGAACCAGGGACTCCTCCGTACCGGTCCCAGCAGACTGAGCAGAAGCAACGCGCAGTATGAGATCACGGCCAGGAGCAGCATGGACAGCAGCACGGTCAGCGGCTTGGATGTCCGAATTCGCTTGGTGGCAAGCCGGCCGGCGCGTGCGTCTGTGAGGTCGCGCAAGGGCCAGATGGCGTCTCTGCCGACCACGCTCAACCACAATTCGGACGCCGGCGCGGCGGCCGTACCTGATGCCACCAGCCACCGGAGCGCCGTGAGGGAAGCCTCGTACTGAGCGCGTTCAAACTGGCTGGCCAGCAGCAACGGCAGCCAATTCTCCGCTTCCCCGGTCGGCATCAGCAGGTTAGCGGGCGGCGGCGGCAGAGTGGAGACGGCCAGAACCCCATCCATTGACCACTGTTCGGCAGCCCGCAGGAAAAGCAGGTCCCAATCGAACACGATCACGCGCACGTTTGGACAGGCGCGTCGCAGGTAGCCGCAGACAAAAGTCATATCGAGCACGTCGCTGGCAAGGACAACCGCGTTCTCAAAGCTCCCGCGCTGGATAATGGACGCAATCGCCTGCATTTGCGCTTCCTGGGACACTGTCAGATGCTTGGGGTCGAAGAGCTTCGGCTCGTCCTGTCCACCCGTGGAACCCCGCAGTGAGAGCTGCAGTCTCGCCAGCGCGGCACCGCCACCGGCAGCCTGTAGCTCGGGGTAGACCTCGCGCAATTGCGAAATGCCGCGCGGGAACGAGATTCTCGAAACGTCCCTACCCTCGCCAAACGCGTTTTCTGTGGCGCCGAGGCTTGTATCGCCTTCTGAAAGGATGGCGGTCCGGCCCGGCCATCGCTGCGGCTTTCTGCGAAAAGCCTTCAGGGCACTATCGTCATCCTGCTGTATGGGAGTGAATTCGATTGCCGGGTTTGTGCTCCCCTCCCACTGTTGCTTCAGCCGTTTGCGAGCGCCAGCCACCGTCGTGTTGCCCGAGACGACGTGGATGGCCGCCTTCTTGAGCTTCGGAGCCTCGCCGACAGCCTCCGTGATGGTTCTTGCGAGAGAGCCGAAACTGCCTGAGTAGATTGGGCCGATGACTGGAATGCGCTTCACCTCGCCTCCGGCCAGAAGATCGGCGTAGTACACGGCCTCAGCGAACTGGTCGCGCCGAATGCCCCCGACGCTCGATTCTCCCACCAGCAGCACGAACAGGTATTTGGCGCCCTCTGGCGGCTCTGCCGCTGACAATTTGACGTTTCGAAATAACAAAGCGCCGGGCAAAATTCCGGCCAGATCGAGGTTTTCGTAGGGATCTGCCGCGTCCTTATCCTTCGCTTGCTTCTCCTCTTCGGCGACCTTTTGGGCCTCTGTCTTCCAGGGCAACCAGAAGCTGTCGAACGAATACCCCAATCTGTCTGCCGCCATCTGAATGCTGTCCACCGTTCGGTCGAAATAGAGGCCGTAGTGCGTCTGATCCGGGTCCGGCACGGTGGCAATGGCGACTTGAACCCGGCGCCCGGCGCGTTTGACCCACTCCTCTTTCTGCCATCTGACGGCGGAATTCTTGGAGTCCTCCGATACGACGCGCGAGATACTCTCGGCGTCCTTCAATTGGCGGCACAGTGGACGCAACGGCTCCGGTACGTCGGCGCAGAGTATCTCCACGCGCCGGCGCCCGGCAGGGGACTTCTTCTGGTTGCGAGCCGGCTCCTTGCCGGGGGTCGGGGTGGGCGCGGGAGACTGCGGAACAACCAATCCCGACGGGCTGAGGACAACATACATCGCCAGTGCGGCCAACGCCATGCCGACCGGCAATTGAGTTTTAGTTTCCAGGCCAGTTCACGGCATGCCCTTTCTGTGAGACAAGCCGCCCCTCCGGTGACCAGAGAACCTGGCCAACCTATGACGCTAACAACCGGAATTTCCAATTTGCTTTCCCGGTGCAACGAGTGTACTTCAAATCGCGTTCGTTTGTTACAACTATCTTCATCCCTGT
>JAPKZC010000810.1 GCA_026394025.1 Candidatus Solibacter sp. | reverse complement strand
TTGGATGAAAGGAGCCAATCGGAGCCGCTGACGGCAACCGTAGCCGAACCGCAAGGCGTAGCCGCGAGGTGAAGCTGAAAGAAGCGGAAGGCAAACCCTCGACCGTAGGAACACGCGCCTGGCAGAGAGGCCGGGTGCGGGCGGCAAGCTGGCGCTGCACAGCGAAGCCCAAAGGTCAT
Organism: Candidatus Solibacter sp.; assembly: GCA_026394025.1. GTDB lineage: Bacteria > Acidobacteriota > Terriglobia > Bryobacterales > Bryobacteraceae > Solibacter. Next base: position 3,097 of record JAPKZC010000810.1, on the reverse strand, counting down.
CAAGACGCATCAGGCGTGAGCCGATCGGCACGAGGGGACAGATTCTGCACCTTACCTGGGGAGATCTGCTTTCTGAGAGGGGAGGAGAAGTCAGCAGAGGCCGTAGCAGCTGAGAAGTCCGGTAACTCGGATGGAGCAAAGGACGGAACTGCATTTGGCTGAGCCGGAGCGTCGTGCCCTCAATGCGTTTCGCCGCAAGGGAGTGCATGCGGCACGAGAGGTCAACCGCGCGCACGTTTTGATGGCGCTGGATCAGGGTGTTTCGGAAACGACGATTTGCCAGGTGCTTGGCCTGGGCCGCACGGCGCTGTGGCGGACGCGGGCGGCTTACTGCCAGGGCGGCTCGGAATTCGCCATCCACGACGAGCCCCGTCCGGGCCAACCGCGGAAGTATCAGACCAGCCAGCAGGCGGAGGTGGTGGCCTTGGCGTGCAGCGCGCCTCCGGGCGGGCGCAAGCGCTGGACGGTCCGCCTGCTGACCGCCGCGGCGCGGGCATGCCCCGGACTGGCCAACGTCAATCGGGAGACGCTGCGGCGGATGTTAAAAAAAGCGACTGTAAGCCCTGGCGCAAGGTGATGTGGTCGATCAGCCGGATCACGGCGGAGCAGCGGGACAGGATGTACGCGCTGTTGCGGCTCTACGCTCGACCGCACGATGCGCAAGAGCCGGTAGTCTGCGTCGATGAGAAGAGCAAACAGTTGCTCCGACAGGCACGTACGCCGATCCCCGCGCCGCTGCGCCCACGAGGACTACGAATACGGAAGGGCCGGGACGCGCAATCTCTTCGTGGCAGTCGAACCCAGGGGCAAGCGCCGCTTCGTCGAGGTCACCGCCCGCCGCACCAAGGTGGACTTCGTCGCATTCGTCAAGAACCTGCTGGAGGAAGTGTACGCAACCGCGCTCACGGTGCATCTGGTGCTCGACAACCTCAATACCCATTTTCGGCAGACCTTCGTGGATGTCCTGGGCGAGACGGCGGCGGCGGCACCAGCGAGTGCGGTTTCATTGCACGCCCAAGCATGCCAGCGGGTTGAACATGGCGGAGATCGAAATCGGGATCAAGGACCGGCAATGCACCGGACAACGCATCGCCACGGCGGAACGGTTACGAGTCGAGGTGAAGCAGTGGCAGCAGCAACGCAACGCTGCCGGACGCGGCATCGAATGGAAATCCACACGCCAAGACGCGGACCGCAAACTATGCCGTCATTATGTTTCGTAATTAAATGGTCTTACTACTAGTGGCGGTTGGGGCGCTGTTTGTTGGATGGCAGGTCTTTCAGGCCGCCGGTGACCTGTACACGTTCGCCACGAAATCGGTGAACGCGAAGAACGACGCGGATCTGACGGAGGCCGGGAGGGCTTTCGCGGAAGCGGTTACGCTCATCGGGATCGCGGTGGTCACGGCGGTGCTCACGCGCGGTGCCGTGAAGAAGCTTGGCCCGAAGATCAGCCCGCGTTCGGGTGAGAACGTCTTCTACAAGCCCACGACGGTGAAAGTTCCTCTGCGGCCCGGCTTGCTCGGCTCAACGAGCAAGTTCGGCGACATCACGCTTTCCACCCGAATCAGCGGCCCGCTCGAGCTGGAGACGCTTCTGCATGAGCGCATCCGCTCCGCGCTCTCGCCCAAGTTCTGGTTCCTGCGCAACGCCCGCGCCCGGCTGGGCGAGTGGGCGTACGACAACGTCGCGCTGCTGCGCTACCTGGAGGAGGCCATCGCCGAGACCTACGCGCAGTGCAGAACCAAGGGCGTCAATGCGGAGAGCCTCCTCACCGGCCTGAAGTTCCCGTTCGACGAGAAATACCTGACCGTCACTCGGGCTGCCGTTGAGATTGCCGGCGGCACGCTGATTGGGTGCTTCACGTGGCGGGGCATCCGGCATGCCGTTTACCAGACGGCAGACTGATGCGGTGAGCGCTGGCTGCGCTCCGTCACGGTTGCCGCCAGCCGACGATTCTGAGCGGAAGAGCCGGATCACGCGCTCAGAGAGCCAGCGTTTGCCCCGTGGCACATAGCGGGCGTCGGAGACCCTGGTTGCTGCGAAGGTGGTCTTGTCCACTGCGTAGAACTCACACTCGCGCGGCCGCCGATCGCCGAAGTACACGCCGACGACCAGACGATCAGGCTCCACGGCGGCGCCGTCCGACCAGGCAACCGGCACGCCAGGATGCGCGATCCGAAAGTGCGCCTCGGCGGCACTTGACGCCCGTCGCCGCTGGTTCCGGTTCAAACCCAACTGGCGCAGAAACTCGAACATACCGCCAGCGTACCAAGCCGTTCGCTCGTCGTCCAAGGCAGGAGGGGGCACGCAGCCCCATGCTCCGCCACGCATCCGGGATGGCTGCACCAGCGCACGGCCGGGTGGGACGAGAACCCGGGCGGAGTCGGCCTGCGGACGGGCTGACGCGGCACGTAAGCTTTCCGCGTTGACGCGCGCGGAAAAACGCGCCACAATGTGAACTTCGATGTTTGTTCGCTTCGAGCGAGAATGGAGGGCTCATGAACTGGACGGAGCTTTTAAAGGCTGAACTTCAATCCACTTATGCGACTACCGACAAGCTGGTGGCCATGGTGGACGACACTGCCCTGGGCTGGAAGCCGGCCACGGGCGCAAACTGGATGACCTGCGCGCAACTGCTGCGGCATATGGGCGAGGGCAGCGGGGCCGCTTTCCGGGGCTTCATTACCGGCGACTGGGGGCTGCCCGCCGACGCCAATCCGGCGCTGCTCACGTCACTGCCGACGGTCGACCAGTTGCCGGCGGTTGAGAGCGTCGCCGAGGCGTGCCGGCTGCTGGAGCAGGACCGCCAACTGGCGTTCGCGACGCTGGCCAAGTGTGCCGAAGAGCGCTTGGCGAGCGAGCCGGCACCGGCCCCCTGGGACCCGACGCCGTTCCTGCTCGGTCATCGACTGCTGCAGATGATCGAGCATCTGAAATCGCACAAGTCGCAGTTGTTCTACTACCTGAAACTGCAAGGCAAGCCGGTGAGCACGAGCGATCTTTGGGGCAGGTAGCGTTCCGCGCTCGGAATTGACCCGAAGATCCGGCCCCGTCCGGGTACGACCCAAGCCGTTCTCGGGCTGGGCGGGGAAGA
>JAPKZC010001114.1 GCA_026394025.1 Candidatus Solibacter sp. | reverse complement strand
GGCGCCGGCGGCGGCGCGGCGGGCGACTGCGAAACCGGCGCGGGCGCGGTGGACAGCGATGCCGCGGGCACCGCCTTTGCCGCGCCCGCCATCCGCGAGGGGACACGCGGACTGGCACTCACAGGTGTGGAAACGGAAGCGGCGGCCGGCGGCGCCGGAACCAGAGCGGCCGGTTGCTGCGGTGGCGGTTCCGGCTGCGCCAGTGGATGGGCGGCAACTGGAGGCGGCGCGGAAACCGCCGGTTGCGCCGCCGGTGCGACAATCTTCGCCGGTGACGCCCCGGTCCCTTTCCAGGGAGCAATCGCGACCACTGCCACGATGACAAGCACCACGGCCACCGCGCCAAGCGCCATCCATTGTCCACGATGGCTTCTTGGCTGTGCCGCTTGGGCCGGCTGGCCGGAGGCGGCCGGAGGCGGCGCAGCCACCGTGGCCGCGGCCGCCGGATTCAGTTCGGCAGCAACGTTGGACAGGGCGTTACGCAACGCCCCGGCGGTCTGAAAACGCGCCCCCGCTTCTTTCGCCACCGACATCAAAATCACATCGTTGAGCATCTTCGGCAACCGCGGATCGACCGTCACCGGAGGCACCGGCGTTCCCGCCAAATGCGCCGACATGATGGCGAACTGGCTGTCTCCATCGAAGGGCCGCTTGCCGGTCACCAACTCGTAGAGCGACACCCCCACCGAGTACAGGTCCGAACGCCCATCCGGCGCGGTAACGCCCTGAATCTGCTCCGGGGACATGTAGTATAGGGAGCCGACGGTGGTCCCCGTCTGGGTGAGTTTGTGGTCGGCGGACGAACGGGCGATGCCGAAATCCATCAGCTTCACCACGCCCCCGGGGGTCAGCATCATGTTGGCCGGCTTGATGTCGCGATGCACCACGCCGCGCGCATGCGCGTAATCGAGCGCGGAAAGCACCTGCATGACGTAATCCACCGCCTCGGCGGCAGGCAGAGGCCCACCCTTGAGCTTCTGATCCAGGGTGACGCCTTCGACGAACTCCATCAGCATGAGGAGCTGATTTTCCACCCGCACCGCGGTGTGCAGCGAGGCGATATTGGGATGCTCCAGGCTGGCCTGAACCTTGATTTCGCGCAGAAAACGGTCGGCCAGATCCGGCTGATTCACCAAATCGGGAAGCAGTACCTTCATGGCTTCCACGCGGTCCGAAATGACATTGCGGACCTTGTACACCTGCCCCATGCCGCCGGCGCCCAGGATTCCGACCACCTGGTAGTCGCCGACAACGGAACCAATTTCAAGATTCATGATTCGCCTATTTCGCGCGGGATATCGTGTCGCCGACTTTGGCGGGTCCGGCTCCGCTGAACTTGCCTACCGCCGAGGACTCGTCCACTTCGGTGATCTTGAGGGTGCCCACGGCATCCACCACGCTGCGGATGATCTTGCCGCTGCCGGGATCTCTCACGTCGCGCACCTTGCGGTTGACGGCCAAGGTGTCGCCCAATTTCACGCCACCCTTGGAGCCGATATTGATGATGACGGTACCGTCGGGCGAGACGTCCGCCACCAGTCCGTCAATCGTGACGGCCACGATGGGCGCCGTGGGCAGCGAGGAAGCTTTCTGAGCCATGCCGTTTGCCACTTCCGTGGTCGCCTTATTGACGGCCGCGCCCAGGATGGTGTTGGCGAAGTTGGAACTCTTCATGTCGAGCGCGCCACCGCCCCAGCCGCTGGAATTTCCGCCGGCGCCCAGAATGCCGGCGCCGCTGCGCGACTCCTCGCCGTGACCT
>JAPKZC010000052.1:2667-8678 GCA_026394025.1 Candidatus Solibacter sp. | reverse complement strand
GCGTTGACAATCTCCGCCGCCACGGAAGTGCCGCCCACCAGTTCGGCCACAATCTGCACGTCGGGGTGTGCCACTACTTCGCGCCAGTCCGTGGTCTTGAACACGTCTCCGAGTCCCGCCGGAATGTTCTTGGTGTGCACCGAACGGCTGCACACGGCCACCACCTTCAGGCGGTACCCAAGCTTAAGCGCGATCTGATCGCCGTTTTCCGACAGTATGGCAAGCGTGCTGGATCCGACGTTCCCCAGACCCACGATGCCCACATTGACTTCCTGCATATCCTCCCATGATATCAGTGGCATATCTTTGCATTCGCTCCGGCCTTCAACCGGCGAAGTACAGAAGTCACCTGGGATCGCGTTGGGGGCGGGATGCGATTCGACGCAGAACGACCGGCCCTGAAGGGGCCGCGAGCCTTGGAAACCGCGCGAACGCACTCTCCGAGAAGGTCGTTTTCCATCCAGAACCGCGCTCAAGTTGAGCGCTCAGTAGAACGCCTGCGCAACAAGGCTGCGTACACGAGAAACGAGACCGTGGAAACGAGAACGGAAAAAGGCCAGAGACTTTCAGTATGGGCGAGGCTAAATGCGCTCAGCCTTCCCTGAATCGCGAACAGTACGACAAAGATCAGCAGCAATGCGAGCGGCCCCAAAGTTGCGCCGATGAGCATACGAGCGGGCCAGGCTAGACGTGAAACTAGGCGCGGCGGGCACATAACGGCAATCGGAACGCCGACCAAAATCCATCCAAGCACGGAAAGCATTGCGTATAGTAAGAACATCTCCCGGGCTTGTGACAATGCAAGGTAGGGTTCACCCATGTGGGCCTTGAGTAGTACGGAACGCACGCGCAGAGCATTATAGAGCAGAAAAAGTAGCAGAGCCGCATTGCCCGTAGCAAGTCCGCTGGCGGCAAATAGAAGCCGCTGGAAAAGACTTACTCCGGCCTCGTTGGCATCGGGCCTGAGAGATCCGCCCGTAGCGTCTGGTTGGGCCATTGGCACAATCATCATAACGCCATCCGCATGCTCGCGCTCCCGCTACCGGTGAAGCTACCCGCATCACGGAAAGGAAATTGGCGTTGTCGGAGAATGCCCCCGCCCGTCGAAGTCCGTCTCCGGCAACAAACCCGATGCAACCAGCGGCAGTCTGCTCCCTGGTCTAAGATCGAAGGATGGAGTTTGCGCGGAGGGAGATCGTGTGTGGCCTGATGGCTACCTTGGGCACTGCCGGTTGGGCCGCACCAATGGAGGAGAAGCCGTTGTACGGAACAATCGGGAAAATGACTGCCGCAACCGGTAAGCGCACGGAGGTGATCTCTCTGTTGCTGCAGGCTGTAAACGCAATGCCTGGGTGCCTCAGCTATGTCGTCGCTCAGGATCCGGCCGACGAAAATGGAATCTGGATCACGGAGGTTTGGGACAGCAAGGACAGTCACGACGCGTCGCTGTCTTTGCCGGAAGTAAAGAAATCCATCGCGGCAGCTCGCCCTATGATCGCCGGCTTCAGCAACCAGACGATCACGACGCCCATTGGCGGTTATGGGATACCACCCGTGAAAACTGAGCGGTAATGGCTGGGAACCGTTGGCTGTTCTGCGGACTTGACGCCCTGACCCCAGCGTGCGCGACCGCGGGGACGTCCGCTACTTCTTCCGGTTCTTCGACTTCGTCTGCAACAGGATCGGCGTCCCAATGAAGCCGAACTTCTTCCGCATCTGATTGACCAGATACCGCTCGTGCGAGAAATGCAGCGCCGGACCCTTATCGGTAAATACGGCAAAGGAAGGCGGGCGGATGGAGTGCTGGGTGATGTAGTAAATCTTGCGCTCTTCGAAATGCAGGTTCGCCACGAAGCGGTTGAGTTCGCCCGTGGTGATGCGCCGCGAAGCCGAGTCGTATACCTCGCGAATCAGCTTGAACAGCTTGCCCACGCCCGAGCCCTCCTTGGCCGAGAGAAACACAATGGGCGCGTATTCCAGAAACTTAAATTCGTCGCGGATCTTCTGTTCGAACTCGTTCTTCTTCTGTCCCGACTGGCCCTTCATCTCGTCCCACTTGTTGACGCAGACGATGAGCGCGCGCCCGCCCTCGTGGGCGTAGCCGGCGATGGTGGTGTCCAGCGTCACCACGCCTTCGGTCGCGTCCAGCATGAGCAGCACCACATGGGCCATGCGGATGTGGCGGCGCGCCATGACGACGCTCATCTTCTCCGCCATGTCGCGCGTCTTGCCCTTGCGGCGGATGCCCGCCGTGTCGATGAAGATATACTCCGTGCCCTGGTGGATGATGGCCTGATCCACCGAATCGCGCGTGGTTCCGGCGACCGGCGAAACAATGGCGCGCTCCGTGCCGACCAGCGCGTTGAGCAGCGTCGATTTGCCCACGTTCGGGCGGCCGATGATCGCCACCTTGATGCCCGCCGCTGCCGGCGGATCTTCCACCGGCGCGTCGCCGCGCGCAAAGCCTTCGGTCACGCGGTCCAGCATGGCGTCCACGCCGATGCCGTGCTCCGACGATACCGGGAACACGTCGGCGATGCCGAGTCCAAAGAACTCGTTAGTCAGGCCGTCGCGGAGTTGCGAGTCGATCTTGTTGACCGCCATCGACACGGGCTTGCCCAGCCGCTTGAGCATCAGGGCGAGGTCGCGGTCACTGCCCGTGATTTCGGCGCGCCCATCCACCAGGAAGATGATGTGGTCGGCGGTCTTCAGGACGAATTCGGCCTGCCGCAGGATTTGCCCCGGGATGTACTCCTGGTCATGCACGACGATGCCGCCGGTATCGATCAGCTCGAAGCGCCGGCCGTCGTGTTCGGCAGTCCCATGTATGCGGTCGCGCGTGATGCCGGGTTCGTCCCCGACAATGGAGCGCCGTTGTCCTGTGATGCGGTTGAAAAGGGTGGACTTTCCTACGTTGGGCCTGCCCACGATGACTACCGTGGGGAGATTGGACATGATCCTCTATGATAGCAGGCGCGCCAATCGGGTGAAGTTCGCGTTCCACCTCACACTCCGCCGCATGCTACATTTTTGAATTGAAACACTACCCCGTCTTTCTCGATCTGAAAGACCGCCCGGTGCTGGTGGTGGGCGCCGGTAAGGTCGCCCTGCGCAAGACTCGCGGACTGCTAGAGGCCGGCGCGCGCGTCACCGTAGTCGCCCCGGAATGCGAGCCGGAATTTGCGGAACTGCCGGTGCGCCTGGTGCGGCGCCGCTTCCGCGCGGCGGACCTGGCAAACGCGCTGCTGGTCTTTGCCGCCACCGACGACCGGCTGACCAACCACCGCATCGCCATTGCCGCCAAGGGACGCGGCCTCTTCGCCAATATCGCCGATTCCGCCGAAGAGTGCGGCTTCCTCGTGCCCGCCCGCGTGCATCGCGGCGACGTGCATATCGCCATTTCCACCGGCGGGGATAGCCCGCGCCTCACCGCCGAGTTGCGCAGGAAACTCGAAGAGATCCTGTAGACGCCGTGGGGCAGGTTGCCAACCGGTTGGAAACCTGCGGCGGATTGTTAATCCGCCTGCCGCGCCTTGACGCGCCCCACACAGAAGTCCCCGCGCTCTCTTGTTAGACTCAAAGCATCCCGATGCCCACTCAGGCCCGCACCGCCAACGCCCGTCAGTTTCTTGGCCGCCGCGGGACGCTGTCCAAATGGCACCCCAACTATGAGTTCCGTTCCGGCCAGGTGGAGATGGCCGAAGCCGTCGAATCCGCCCTCGCCGATAAGCGCCACCTCATCGTAGAGGCTGGGACCGGCACCGGCAAGACGCTGGCCTACCTGGTGCCCGCGCTGCTTTCCGGCAAGCGCATTATCGTCTCCACCGGGACCAAGACCCTACAGGAGCAGCTCTTTTTCAAGGATGTTCCCTTCCTTCAGCAGCACTTCGCGCGCCCTCTCAAGGTCTGCTACATGAAGGGGCGCAACAACTACGCCTGCCGCCAGAAAATCTACGACGCTGAAAACACCCCGGTGCTCACCGGCCTGGAGGAAGTCGCCGATTTCGAAATCATCCGCGAGTGGGAAAAGACCAGCGAGTTCGGCGACCGCTCCGAAATCAAAAGCCTCCCAGAGTCTGCCACCGCCTGGGCCAAGGTGGATGCCCGCACCGAATTGTGCAGCGGACAGAAGTGCCCCAACTACGACCGCTGCTTCATCACCCTGATGCACCAGCGGGCGCTCGAAAGCGACATCATCATCGTCAACCACCACCTCTTCTTCGCCGATCTCTCCCTCAAGGATGAAAACTACGAGGGCGGCATCCTGCCCGCCTATCATGCCGTGGTGTTTGACGAAGCCCACGAAATCGAAGACGTGGTGGGCCAGTATTTCGGCGTCTCGATCAGCAATTACAAAATACAGGATCTGCGCCGCGATCTCGGCCTCATCAGCCGGATGAAGAAGTTCGGCACGCCGGAACTGGACCGCATCCTACAGCGTCTCGACGAACTCACCGTGGCGTTTTTCGGCCTCTTCGGCGAGGGTGACCGGCGGGTCGCGTTCACCGGACGCGACGCCTTCCGGGAGGACAACGAGGAGGTCTATATGGACCTGCTGGCCGCGCTCGAACTGATCGGCTCTCACCTCAGGCTGCTACAGAATCCGCCGGAGGAGATTATTCCGCTGTTCCGCCGCACCGTGGAACTGAATGAGGGATTGCGCTTCCTGATGGAGGACGACCGCGAGAATTATGTGTACTGGGTGGATAAGCGCGGCCGGGGCTGCTTCCTCCAAGCCACCCCCATCGACGTATCCGGCATCGTATCCCAGAAGCTGTTCCGCCAGGTGGATACCGCGGTGCTCACCTCCGCCACGCTCGCCGTGTCGGGCGGTTTCAGTTTCACCGAAAAGCGCCTCGGCCTGGAGAACGCGCGCACTCTGGTTGTGGCCGGCCACTTCGATTACCAGAAGCAGGCGCTGCTCTATGTTCCCCAGCACTTGCCGGAACCGAAGAATCCCGCCTTCACCAAGATGGCCGCGGAGGAAGTGGTCAAGATCCTGGAACACAGCCGCGGGCGCGCCTTCGTCCTCTTCACCAGCTATCAGCAGATGCGCCTGGTGTATGAGATGGTGTCCTTCGAAATCGATTACCCCACCCTGATGCAGGGCAGCGCACCGCGCAACGCGCTGCTCGAGGAATTCCGCGCCACGCCCAATTGCGTGCTCTTCGCGACCTCCTCCTTCTGGCAGGGCGTGGATGTGCCGGGCGAACAGTTAAGCTGCGTTATCATAGATAAACTGCCCTTTGCGGTGCCCAACGATCCCGTGGTGAACGCACGCATTGAAGATATCCGCAATGCCGGGGGCAATCCGTTTTACGACTACCAGATTCCGCAGGCGGCCATCGCCTTGAAACAGGGATTCGGACGGCTGATTCGCAGCAAGAGCGACCGCGGTGTGCTGGTCCTGCTGGATAACCGGATCACCAAGCAGAGGTACGGCCAGGTGTTTTTCGACAGCCTGCCGGATTACGGATTTACCACCAAACTGGCAGATGTGGAGAAGTTTTTCAATGTTTGAAGTGACCATCGAAGAGACATTCGCCGCCGGCCACGCCCTGCGAAATTATAAGGGGAAGTGCGAGAACGTGCACGGCCACAACTACCGCTGCCAGGTCACCCTGGAAGGCGATCAGCTCGATTCCCTCGGGCTGCTGGTGGATTTTGTCGAAATGAAGCGCGTGGTCCACTCCGTGCTCGACCGCATGGACCATCAGTGGCTCAACGATTTCCCGCCGTTCGACGTGCTCAACCCGTCGGCCGAGAACATGGCCAAGTTCATCCACGACGAGGTCAAACTGGGCTTGAGCATCCGGGAGGGAGTGCGCGTGGGCGCGGTCAAGCTCTGGGAAACCGACACGGCAAGCGCCACCTACCGCGAAAGGTAGCGGGAAGTGGGACAGACGATCGTTTTGTGTCGTCTGTCAACCAGCCGCGGTCTAGCAAGGCAAGACAGACGACACAAGACGATCGTCTGTCCCACCTCTCTACTTTCCGTAATACGCCGCGTT
>JAPKZC010000052.1:0-2618 GCA_026394025.1 Candidatus Solibacter sp. | reverse complement strand
TGAACTCCGACCATTTCTCCGGCAGATCGTCCAGTGCGAAGATGGCCGACACGGGGCACACCGGAACGCAGGCGCCGCAGTCGATACACTCCACCGGGTCGATGTAGAGTAGTTCCGCGTCCGCGTAGGCGGGCTCGTCCTTCTTCGGGTGAATGCAATCGACCGGGCAGGCGTCGACGCAGGCAGTATCTTTGGTTCCAATACAAGGTTCAGCGATTACGTATGCCATTAGCGTTTTTTCCCAGGTACCAATACATAACACAGCGGACGGTGAAATACAATTCGCCAGTTGCCAATCGCCTCCCGCTGCACCAAACTGGAGTCTATGCCGGCTAAAGTGCGCAAGGCCGTTTTCCCCGCCGCGGGCCTCGGTACCCGATTCCTTCCCGCCACCAAGGCGCAGCCGAAAGAAATGCTGCCCATCGTCGACAAGCCCATCATTCAGTACGGTGTCGAGGAGGCGATTCATTCCGGCATTCAGAACATCATCATCGTGACCGGCCGCGGCAAGACCGCCATCGAGGATCACTTCGATGTCAGCTTCGAGCTGGAGTACCTGCTGGAAACGCGCAAGAAGAAGGATTTGTTGGCCATCGTGCGCAACATTTCCGACATGATCGATGTCTCCTACGTCCGCCAGAGGGAGCAACTCGGCTTGGGTCACGCGGTGCTGCGCACCAAGGAACTGGTGGGAGATGAGCCTTTCGCCGTGGTGCTGGCCGACGACGTCATCGAGGCCGAAACGCCTTGCCTGCGCCAGTTGCTGGACATCTACAGCTTCTTCTCCGCACCCGTCCTGGCCGTCATGGAAGTGCCGCCGGAGAGCATCTCTTCCTACGGCTGCATCGACGCCGAGCCGGTGACGCACAACGGCCATAACGACCGCGTCTACCGGATCCGCGACCTGGTGGAAAAGCCCAAGCAAAAGGATGCGCCATCGAACCTCGCCATCATCGGACGCTATGTTCTGACGCCGGAGATCTTTGGTTCGCTCCAGGCAATAGACCCCGGCAGCGGCGGCGAAATCCAACTCACCGACGCCCTGCGCCACCTGTTGCGCAGCCGTCCGATCTACGCCTATCGCTTCGAAGGCACGCGCTACGACGCCGGCGACAAACTCGGCTTCCTGAAAGCCACCGTGGAATTCGCCCTGCGCCGCCACGATTTGGGCGGCCCCTTCCGCGAGTACCTGAAGAGCCTGACGCTGTAAGAAAAAGAAAGGGCCAACATTGCTGTTGGCCCCGAGAAGCAAATCAAACGAAACTAGGAACTACGGAGCCGGAATGAACGATACCAGGCCGGCCGTGACTAGGTTGGCGACGGAAACCGTGTGGGTTCCGGCAACGCGGGGCGCTGCCAATATCGCTGCCAGGTCCATCTTTAGCAGGGACGTCGGGGATCCCGAGGCCCAGTTAGCCTGCAAGCCCCAGGCCTTGCCGTCGTTCGGGCTGGTATAGGCGGTCATGGTGTGCGGATCGAAACCGGCGCTGAAACCGGGAACACTCGTACTCGGCACAACGGCGTAATCCACGAGACCGGGAGTCCCGCTGCCCGAAGTGGCGGGGAGTTGGAATACCACGAATGAGGCGCCGCCGAATTCTCCGCTAGCGTACCCCAAATGGGACGATCCCGGGGCTACGGTGACACCGGATGCTCCCGCCGACAAAGAAGCCCCGCTCAGGAATTCAACCTTTTGCGGCGCGGTCCACAATCCGGGGCCCGGACTGGTCTTCTGCGTGAGGTCCGCGACGTACAGGTTTTCCGTGAACTCCCCAACCGTCAAGGCCAGGCCGGTGGTGCAATCCTCGGCCGCGCTGTCCAATTCACCTCCAATTTGTCCGCCGACGCTGGAGAGGGTTGCGATATAGTTGCTGACCTGCCCTGTCACCGCGCCCGTCGTGGAGTTGAACGTGAAGAGATCGTAGAAACCGCTCTCACCGGGGCTCAGAATGTAGCCGCGGGTGGGATCGATGGAAATGTCTTCCGATATCACGTGGTTCGCGGCAATCGGAGGCTGGAAGGTGTGGGGTCCCAGATCCAGAATCTGGATTCCGCTGTTTGAGGGACTGGGGCTGAGCCCCATGGCGATGACCGCCTGGTTGGTCAGGGCATTGATGGCGACTCCGCAGTTCCTGCAAGCCCCGCCCGAAAAGCTGGCATTTGCGTTGCTGCTGCTGTTCAGGGTGTTGGTGATTGCCGCGCCCGACAGGGTGTACACCTTGGTGTCGTTGGCCACACAGACCGCCTCACCGGTGGCAGGGTTGACCGCACACGAGTTCACGGTTGAGGTGGTCGGCACGGTGGCGGCAGGCACAACCGGTCCGCCGCCGGTTTCCACTTGTACAACTTTGATGCCCGTAACGCTGCCGCCCCACCAACCCTTGGGTACGTAGGCGGTTACCGGGCCAGGTGTGACGGGAGCGTACACACCCAGAGAACTGGTGGGTACGCAGGCCGCCAGAGTGACGCTGGTGTGGGTCACGTCCAATTGGGCGCAGTTGTCACTGGCGAACGGAGCCGATGTGGAATCCGTTCCGGATACGCTCACATACACGGTTCCGGAAGGCACGGCGCCAGGAATGGCGAAACGTACCCGGCGGCTGGTTCCAATAATCACC
>JAPKZC010000113.1:4036-12369 GCA_026394025.1 Candidatus Solibacter sp. | reverse complement strand
GCGGCTGCCACCGATACGGCGCCCTCGGCCTCCACGCGATGCGCCGCCTCTCCCGCCGCCCCTGCGGGTGCGGACTGCGCGGCCAACACCGGGAGAGACGTATCCTCCCGCAACGCCGCCGGAGCGTCGGCGACGCCATCGTGATCCGGCCGCGGCAGTGGGGCAGTTCCCGGTTCTCCGCCCCCCGCCCCGGCATCCCGCTCCCAAGCCTCAGAACTCCCGCCGCCAGCCCGAGGGCCCTCCGGCCGTGGACTCACTGCAACCCCAGTTCGCGCCTGGTGCGATTCAGAAAACGTTGAAAGCACCCCTCGTGTAGACGGCACGGAAGCGTTTCCAGGAGAGTTAGCCTCCAAGTCGCGCAAAGCACCGGCACGATAGCACGCCCCATCGTCGTCTGTCCGCTCTCCATTCGTTCCCCAAGTCCGTGGTTCAAGTGCATCTCCGGAGAGTTCCGCGCCATTCGACACGGTTCCCCGGGACACGGAGGTTCGGCGCTGGCGCTCAATTGCGCCGAGCTCCTGGCGGGCCGGCGGCAAGCCTGATTGCGCCGTCACTGTCGGCGCGGTCCAACTGCTTGAATCTTGCGGTACCCTTGCCGCGCCGGGCTCCTCCCATCCGGAGCCCAACCCAAACGCGTCGGCAACGATCTCTTGCAGGTATCCCATTCCACTCACCCGGCAAATCCGCGCGAGCGGTCGACAAACCCCACATAGCGCATCCGGCGCTGGCGGGGCAACCGGAGGATCTCGGCCTCCGGCCAATGATAATGGCGCGCCAGCGTGTCCACATCCGGCAATACGGATGACGCCGTTCGGCGCAGCAGGCGCAGTGGAGCGACGTCCAGCGTGCCCATGCGCCCGCAATCGGGGCAGCGGGCCTGCACCCTGGTGTTGACAGCCGGGAACACTTCATACATCCGCTGGTCTATGGCGTCGATATCCGCCGCGCTCAACTCCCCGCCAGCCCAGGGCTCGAGGCCGGAGCCGGTCTCCACTCCCAGCACCAGACGCGCAGCCAGGGCGGCAATCGCCTTGTCGTAATCTAGGGCGGCGATGGCCTTCTGGTCGGCGCCGTCCGGCACTCGCACGCGCAAGCGGCCGTGCGATGTCTCCACGCTGGTCTCCGGATACTCCACCGCCTCCTCCATGGGCAGTTGCGACACCACCACCCGCGCGTCGAAAGGCGTGCCGCAGCCGGCGCAGTTGGCCGATACCCACAACTCGTCCTGCCCGAGTTCGATGAGCAGTGCGCGCAGCAGGTATTGCCGATCCGCCACGCTCAACCGCTCGATGCGCTCGGCCGTGGCCTCCACTCCGCCTACTTCGGCAAGCGCCGCGCTCAGCAGCATGGTGACCGCCGCCGGTGTGGCCCTCCCGGGCATTTCCGCAATCTGCATTTCGAGTTCGCCCGTGGGCGCGCGAAAGCTGAACGTACGCCTACGCGACCCCGCGACCGGGACGCCGCCGGGCAGGGTGGCCGGACGGGTGGGCTGCGCGAAGGTGGTGGTGGTCGGCTCCATGGCGCCTTCCGGACTCGAAAATCGCTACTGATGTTTCTACCCGAGCGGCGTACCTCAACTCTCCGCCGGTTCGGCCACGCTCGTGTCCCGCTCCCAGTATTCCACCTGGATCGTAATGCTCTGTATGCCTACTGCGTTCGTGGTTCCGGCATCCAGGTCCGGCAGGGCCTGGTAGTCCGACACCCAGGTGCGGAAAAGTCTGTAGGAAATCGCCGGTTTGCCCTGCTCGTTGAGCAGATTCACGATCAGGTCCTTGCGAAAATTCTTCAGCGATATGGCCGCGTCGCCTTGCGTGTTGTTGACCAGGTTGGCCCAGTTCTCGAACACCGGATCGTGGGTCAGGCCCTGCCCCAGCGTCACCTGTTCGAAGGTGGTGAGCCCCGGCATGATGCGTTGGTACGGCGAACCGGCGTCGCGCCACTTGACGGGTTCGGTCTTACGTTTGAGGCCCGTCATCTTCTTTAGCCCGGCTACCACCTTGCCGTCCATGATCACCTGGAATCGGAAGGTGCGGTAAGGATCGAAGCGGTACGTATTGACGGTAAACATCGGCGCTGGCATGGCAGTTCTCCTGGACGTCCTCTATTGCTTGTTGATTTTCTGTTGCACGCGAATGATCACGAACTCCGCCGGCTTCAGAGGCGCAAAGCCCACGATCACGACCACCTGGCCGCGGTCGATATCGTCCTGGGTCATGGTGTCGCCCAAGCCGCATCGTACGAAATACGCGTCGGCCGCCTTTTCTCCCTGAAACGCCCCCGCGCGGAACAGGCCGTCCATGAAAGCGGCGATATTCGTTCGGAGCGACGACCACAGCAGGTGATCGTTGCCCTCGAAGACGGCCCACTGGACTCCGTTATAGATGCTCCGCTCGATGTAGATCGCCGTCCGCCGCACCGGCACGTAACGCCATTCCGGATTGGCCTTGGTAGACAGCGTGCGCGCACCCCAGATCACCGGGCCGAACCCGGGCAGCGTGCGGATGCAGTTCACTCCCAGAGGATTCAACGCGTCCTGGTCGTTGTCGTCCACACCGGCGTTCAAGCTGGCGATTCCACCCAATCCGGTTTCGACGCCCGCCGGCGCTTTCCATACCCCGCGCCGCCCATCGATCTTCGCCCACATACCCGCCGCATAACCCGAAGGCGGCACCAACACCGTGTCCGGAGCCCCGGGGTTGGTCTCGGCATCGTAATCGACATTCACCGCCTTGATCCACGGGTAGTAAGTCACCGCGTAAGTCGAAGTGCTCAGGCTCAGTTCGTTCACCGAATTCTCGTTGCTCAGCGTCACGTCGCTGGGTGGATCGACGAGGACCATTCGATCGCGCATCTCCTCAGCATGCGCAATCGCTCTCTCGATCATGGCTTTCCCCGCGCCCTTCCACTCCTGCCCTGGGAGGCACACGATGTTGATATCGCGGAATTTCACCAGCTTAGTGAAAATGTCGTCGTAGGCCGCCGAATTCGGCAGGGTGCCGTCCCCGCCCCCGGCCAGTTCCACCGGACCGCTTGCCTGGCGCGCCGTCACGTTCTGGGCTCCCGTCTTCTGGTCGCCGCCATTAGCCGCGCCCAGCTTGCACTTGGCCGCCGCGTCGCCGCTCACCAGCACCTCCGAAGTACCGCTGCCGGTGTTGGACTGAAGCACCAGGGTTCCGTGTTTGGTGTTGGCTGTGGCGGTGAATTTCGCCTGCGGGCTGCCGGCCGCGGCGCTTTCGCGCACCTTGCTCTGGATCGACGACGCCAGCCCGCTCAGGTCGCCGGTGAAATCCTGCTTCGGCAGGACTACCGTCACCGCAGTGCCTTTATCTAGGACAATGCTCAACGTGCGGCCGATGCTGGTGAAGTCCAGGTCCGCGCTGCCGAGGGCGCCGCTCACGCTCGTGCCCGGACTCGCGACGCTCTCCGCTCCCGCGTTCGCCGTGCCCAGTTTGCAGCCGGCCGCCGCTGTGCCGGTTACCACCACCGCCGAAGTAGCGGTCGCGGTGTTGGATTGGAGTACCAGCTTTGCGTCTTGCGTGTTGACTGTGGCGGTGAATATCGCCTCCGGGCTGCCGGCCGCGGCGCCGTCCTGTACCTTGGTCTGGATGTACGCCGCAAGGGCGGCCAGGTCGCTCGAGTAATTCTTCTTCTGCAGGGCTACGGCCACGGCGGTTCCGCCATCAATGGCGATACTCAGCGTGCGGTCTGCACAGGCGCTGACGCCGGAGAAGTCCGCGTCCGCGTTGCCCAGCGCGCAGCTCACGCTCATGCCGGCGCCTCCCGCCTTCTCCGTGCCCCCATTGGCCGCGCCCAACCCGCACCTGGCGGCCGCATTCCCAGTCGCCACCACCGCCGATACGGCGGAATAGGTGTTCGATTGCAGCACCAGTTTTACGTCCTGGGCGTTGACTGTGGCGGTGAATTTCGCCTGCGGGCTACCGGCGGCGGCGCCGTCACGCACCTTGCTTTGGATCAACGCCGCAAGCCCAGCCAGGTCGCCAGTGTATGTCTGCGTCGGCAAAACCACGCTCACGGCCGTTCCGCCGTCGAGGGCAATCTTCATCGTGCGGTCCACTTCGGCGGCGGCTCCGGAGAAGTCCAGATCCGCGCTGCCCAGTGGCCCACTCACGCTCGTGCCCACGCTGTAGCTGGCTGGCTTGGCGACGCTCGCCACATCAGCGGGGGCTTTCACCTCCACTTCCACGAGTTCGCTGAAGCCGTTGATGACGCTGGTTATATAGCGCGCCGATGCCGTGGCGAAGCTCACGTCGTTGTACCGCTCCTGAACCACTAGCACACCCTTGCTGTTGAGACGGCCCACATCCACCACGTACATCCCCGCCGTCGTCTTTTCCTCGATCCGAATGACCAGCCCGTCCGCCCACTCACCTTCATTCAGGGCCGTGAACAGCAGGGCTTTGGTGGAGTCGCCGGGCATCGCCTGCCAGCCTGCCGCCTTGGCCAGCGGTTTCGCCGTGCTGTCAATGGCCAGGCGCGCGATGTACGCTTTGGTACCGCCGTTCTGGAAAAACGCCGCCACCGAGTAGGCCATGGGGGCGCCCTTATCGCTGGCGCCCGTGTCCCGGTAACCGTTGTAGAGCCGCACATAGTCGTCCCACTGGCCAATGAGAATGGGTTCTCCGACTGTGCCTTTGTTGGTAAATCCGATGAATATCGCCGTCGAGGTACCAACGCCTTCTATAGGTTTGGCGCCGCTGGGTATTTCCTCGACATAGACACCCGGGTGCAGATATGTGGGCATGGACCTTCCTTCCCGCACTCCTCAGTCTGGTGTCCTCCAGCCGAGGACGTGTCGTCAGTTTCGCAGATATGCAGAGCTGGATATCCAGTTCTAAATGCTGGACCGATTCTGACGCCGAAGGCAAATTTTGTCAATCCCTTTTTTCCAGGACTAAGCGGGCCGCAAAACCTGATGGGTGGGTCTCAATAGCAGCAGCGACGAAGCCAGGCGACACAGAACTTACGTCGCATCGCTCAAACAAATAAGGCCTTTGGTTTTGACCTATTTGACATAATAGTCGGAGCAACTTCCGATTGGAGGAGTCGAATCGAGGCGTGCCTGGCGAGTAAGATCAGGCTTCAACACTGTCGGTGTTGCAGGATGCGGTTGCGGGAGCCGAGCGATTCTACAATTGGGCCCTTGCCGAGGGCTATGACAGCAAACTCCTTACTGATCGCACTGGCCCGGTCACCACAGCCCTCATCAAAACCGAAATACGCGCCTTCGTGAACCGAGGCACCTATGATCAGTTGCTGGTCTATTTCGCGGGGCACGGAATTCTCAAGAGCGCTTATTGGGAACAGCGGCTGCTCACCGATGCGAACAGCGATCCAAACGAAGCGGTCAATCTCCGAAACTTCCGGCCACCAAGTCCCTCGTGGATTGCCTTGGTTTCCGGGCATCGGAACGAGCGAACCATGCCACGTTAGACATACAATGCGCCGTGTAGTGGGGTCAATCGGCTCCGAGCGGCACCGAACTGGTCATTCCGCTGCCGAAGAAGGCTGGGCATCACATGGGAGTACCCCAGAGCCCCCAAATTGACGCGATAATCGGCTTTTTGTGAGGCTCTGCCTCGCCTCGGCCTAAACCTGCTTAGCCGCCTCGCCGATCACCTCTACGTTCCGGATGATGGCATCCTGCAGTTCTTCGGACGCCATGAACGCTTCTCTGCCGGGGCTGATGGAGCGGGTTATGCGGTGGAGCGTTCCGTCGCGCGGGGGTGCCCGCGTGCGCGAATGCGGGCCAATTCTGGCGTGCCAAGGATCGCGTTGCCACCCAGGCTTGTCTGAGAATACATACTGGGCCGGAGTAGCCGTACAGGAAGAGGTCGACGACGGTCGAATTCTCGACGACTGCCACGATCCCATCTCCGACAAGGCCGTAAACGCATGTGTTTTCAATGCGTTTTTCCCCTTGACTTTGGTTTTTTGGAGGAGTATACGATACATTGAGAGTATCAAATCCGTTTATCGGGAGGCGATTGTGCGACTGTTTTGGTGCTTTTCTCATCTCCGTCGGCAATGCCTTTGCAGACCCATGTGCCACATATCAGTATGTGACCGATGCGACTTCCATAATTAGGTGTACTGCTGTTGCCCGCGGATGGGTCGATAGCCTGGGAAACTCCAACTTTTCTCCTACCGATCCCTTGCAAAGCTATTACGCTGGTTCGATTGTCCTGCCGCAAGGCCAGGTGGAGTACACTAACTTTTTCGTTTTTGACATTGACTCGCAGAACAGGACGATTCTTGGCGCAATGCTAAACATAGGGAACCCCAACTCGGACTTGCAGCCAAACGCACCTCTCTATACGATTGAGGGGACCTACAATGGAGCTCTCTATGCTCAAGGCCCAGCCGGAGCGCAGGTGACTTTCTGGAGTGGCTATCCGGGGTGTGGCGGCTGCGGGCCCATGCTAAGCCAGGAGTTTATCCGCGATCTCCGTAATGCTGCTGACGCAGACCCTACTCATCGACTCCGTATCTCTGGATCGATAACTGAGATAGGTTCATTCGCGTTCGCGGGTACTGGTCCTGACGTTGGCGGCGCGTCGTTGTTTTTGTACACTCAGGAAAGGGTGTACGCGTACCCGGCGGAACCAGACTCAATACTCCTTCTTGCATCTGTAATGGCAGCAGTGTTGTTGTTCAAGTGGCGAGTCAAGAGAGCCAATTCCACCGGCCTCCCGAGAACTCACTGAAATGCCGGCGAGGCATCGGCGGAAGCCGGCGTGGCATCGGCGTCTTCGCAAGCACGATAACTCTTGCCTGGCGGTCGACGACTTGGCCGCCTTGCAGGCGACAGCCGACCGCGGCGGTCTCCAGCAAACCACTGGACCACCTTCCGAATCGCGTTCACCTGGCACGCATAACCGTGCGCGGCCATGTCGACGACAAGGTGATCGCGCGGCGCCACCGCCGGGTGGGCCGTCTCGACGGTTTTGGCAATTGAAGCGCGGCAGGCGGCGGCCAGGGGTGGCTTGCGGTGGAGGCCTGCAATGCCACCATCATTGCCGGGCTTGCAGTTAGGCGCGGCGTTGGTGAACCGCCTCGCTCCGTTGTCCATTAGGAACCGCCGCGCGATTCTCGCGTTGCGGGCATGACCAGGATCTTCGCCGCCGTTCCACGGGCGATGGAAATGCCGTGCCGTAACAGAATCTCGCGCTTTCGTTGGCGCGCTGCGGCGACCTGGGTCAACGCCAACCGCTCCATCTCATCGAGTGCTCTCAGTTCCGGCGCGGGATCTGCCAGCGCACGAGATGCGCGGTATTCCGTGGGCTTGGAGCGCTGCATGTTCATCCTCCACCTTGAGAAATGGCGCGGCCCGGTCCTCCGAAGCTGCGCGATCTTGAGGAGATCGAGCGAACTCATACCCGGGCCGCATTTCCATACTGCCTCAAAATTGCAATGCAACACAGTCCCAAGGGTACGGCGACAGGCCCATTACCGTGCCTGGGTTCATTCGGCGCCCTTCGGAATCCCGAGCGCCGATTCGCGGTTCGGGAGGATATTTTTCAGTGAAACAGGCCCGAAAACCGGCTTTTCGGTTTCACGGGAGGTGCATCCCTTGAAATGCGACGGCAAGGACGAGGCCGCTTTCCGGATCGCCATCAGGCTCATGGACTCCCGAGTCTGGCAAAGACCGGAACGGCCATGGAGGGAATCGCGTCCAATCCTGACGCAGCCCCGGCACTGGCGGGAACCTGCTCCCGCCGGAGTCCAGACGGCCCGACGCCCTTGATCCTACTTGTCGCCGAATTCCTTCTTGGCTTTCTCGGTAACGGTCCAGAGGTATACGACGCGCCAGTCTACATCTACTTTCTTGTCGGGCTGCCAGTCGCCCATGTCGAATTGGTGAGAGACAATGCGGGAACCCACCTTCAGGTCCTTGAGAAGCTTGGGGCGCAGCTTGAGGTTGACCTGCGGCAATAGGTAGAGCGTCACAACCGTGGCATCGTGGAAGTCGGCGTCGAACAGGTTCTTCTCGCTGAACTTCACGCGGTCGGTGACGCCGGCTTGGCGTGCATTCTCCTGGGCTTCTTTGATTCGGTCGGGGTCGATGTCGATGCCGGTACCGCTGGCGATGCCGAACTTCTGGGCAGCCATGACCACGATGCGGCCGTCACCGCAGCCGAGGTCGTACAGGATATCGCCTTTCTTGACCTCGCCGAGCTTAAGCATGGTCTCCACCACCTCGGGGGGCGTGGGAACATAGGGAACGTCTTTGTGGACGGCTTCCTGGGCAATCGCCGGCGGGCCCGAAAACAGGAGCAGGCCCCATATCACCGGCACCATACGAGCGCACCGGC
>JAPKZC010000113.1:0-4022 GCA_026394025.1 Candidatus Solibacter sp. | reverse complement strand
GCTGGTCTTTTTCATCGTGAAGGGTCTACCACGAACCACAGAGCACGCTCAACGCGGATGTGGTTTCGATGGGATGTGGTCCGCCGCAAACTGGCGTGGGATTCGGCTGCAAGTGGCGCCGCAATCCTACCCGTTACTGGAAGCGATGACTCACACATTACCGGAAAAGCCGCCTGACAGTGGCGCATGTCTTAGCGCTTCATCATCGCAAACCGAAGGGCGCCGCCGGCAGACCCTCAGCATTGTAGAGGTTGCAGTCCGGGAAATCCGCCCAGCCATAGCGCACGTAGAGCGGCGCACCAACGGCCGGGCTGGATACCACTACCGTACCGTCCTCGATGCGCGCCGTGGCGGTTTCCCAACGTTGGTCCCCGCCGGCCACCTCGAACCCCCGCAATGCGCCGCCCCGCGCTACCAGGCCGCCGCCCGTGTGGTCGAACCAAAGCCGCAGCGCGCCGTCCTCCCGCGTGGTGCGGCGAAACAGCGGACCGGAGTAGACCAGTTGCTCGCCGGAGACCACGGCGCGCGCCACCAGCGACAAACGGCGGCCCACTTCCCGCTTGTTCTTCGGATGGATGCTGTCGCGTTCGCCTAGATCGACGGCCACCGCCATGCCCGTGTTGGCCACGCTCAGCGCCTGCCGCTGGGCCTCGCGCAACTCGGGCCACCAGCTGTCAGGCGCGGCAGTGAAACCCGCCAGTTGCACAAACAGGAAAGGGAAATCACCCTGATTCCAGACACGGCGCCAATCGTCGATCATAGTCCGGAAGAGCCGCCCGTACAGCGGCGCCCGCTCCGCCGAGGTATTGCTCTCGCCCTGGTACCAGATCACGCCGCGGATCGGGTACGCCGCCGCCGGCAGCACCATCGCGTTGAAGATGGCGCCGGGTTTCCATGGTCCTTCCGGCCCCACCGGTTTTATTGGAGGGGGATCGGCGAACGGCTGGCGGGCGGCCTTGGCCCGGGCCGCCGCCGCTTCCCATTTCCGGCACTCCTGTTGATAGCGCAATAGAGCCGCGGGGTGGTTCCGCATCATCTTGGCCCACTCGGCCAGGGCCGGCATCAGCGCCGCATCCCCCGTAATCGCGCTGTAACTGGTCCAGGAATCGATCGGCGTGCCGCCCCAGGCCATCTGGATCAGCCCGATGGGAACGTCGAGACGCTCTTGCAGGGAGCGCCCAAAGTGGTATCCCACGGCGGAAAAATCGGCGACTGACTCCGGCCCGCACGACGTCCACGGTTGCCCCCAGAGATCGTCGAAGGCGAATTCCGAAACCCTGTGCATGGCACGGAACAGGCGAATCCGGGGATGCTTCGACGCCGCGATTTCGGCCTCCGGCCGGCTCGCCCATCGCACCGGCCACTCCATGTTACTCTGGCCCGCCGCCACCCACACGTCGCCCACCAGGACGTCTGTGAGAACGATTTCGTTCGCTCCCCGCACGGTCAACTCGAAAGGTCCGCCGGCAGCGCCCGAGAATAAATACAGGTGAAACTGGCCCAGGGCATCCGCCGCGCCCGCCTTCGTCTCGCCCCGGAAACTCGCCGAAACCACCTCGCCAGGGTCCGCCTTGCCCCAGATGTGCACCGGCACTCCGCGTTGGATCACCATGTGATCGGCCAGCAGCGTGGGCAGCGTCACCGCGGCCTGCGCCAGGCAGAACGGCAGACAGGCGAGCACCACGGTTCGTATCATCACTCTTGGGTTAGTATGCGCCACGTCCGAAAAGCACCACTCGAACCGTCTTCAGTAATATCACCAAGTCCATCCAGATGGTCCGGCTCCGCATGTACCTCATGTCGAGCTCCGTCCGCTCGCGATAACTGGTGTTGGTGTGGCCGGAAACCTGCCACAGTCCGGTCAGGCCCGGCAGCACCTGCACGTAGAGGGAAAA
The DNA here is from genome assembly GCA_026394025.1 of Candidatus Solibacter sp. Lineage (GTDB taxonomy): Bacteria > Acidobacteriota > Terriglobia > Bryobacterales > Bryobacteraceae > Solibacter. The sequence continues at coordinate 2,127 of JAPKZC010000113.1, read as the reverse complement.
CACCGGACCGTACTTTGTTATCTCCTCCTCCACAATCGGCCGCGGACCCACCATGCTCATTTCGCCACGCAGGACGTTGATCAGTTGCGGCAATTCGTCGAGGCGGCATCTGCGCAGCAGCCGGCCCACCCGTGTGACGCGCGGATCGTCTTTCAGCTTGTGCATCTCGCGCCACTCAGCAAGATTATCCGGATGCGCCTCCAGGTGCCGCGCCAGCATGGCATCGGCGTCCACCACCATGGAGCGGAATTTCCACAGCCGGAAACGACGCCTGCCTTTGCCGATCCGGGTCTGCGCGAAGAACACCGGACCGCGCTTCTCCAGCACGCTGGCGAGCGCGATTGCAGCCGCCAGTGGAAGCGCCAGAATCAGCAGGAGCGCAGCCACCATGACGTCGAGGATACGCTTGAGCAACCGCGCGCCGGGATCGCGCAAACCAGGGCAAACTAACTCCACGGCACTCTCCGGCAAAGACGGACGGTCCTCCAAATGGTTAACAATTCCGGCCGCTGGGCAGTTCACGCTAGACATGTCGCCGCTACTTCGCGGTCCTGCCCAGTAATGTAACATAGATGGCGGCGGTGCTATCTACCATGTACTCCAGGCGGAAACGCCGTTCATAGCTCGCCCGTGCCGCGGCGCCCATCCGCTCGCGCAACTCAGCGTCGGCGAGCAACTTGTGGACCGCGGCAGCCAACGCCGCCGGGTTCCCCGCGGGAACCAGCAAACCGCTGGCTCCGTCCGCCACCGCCTCGCCGATCCCACCCACGGCGGAGGCGACCACCGGCAACCCGGCGCGCAGCGCTTCCAACACACTGCGCGGAAACGCTTCCGACCGCGAAGAGAGCACGAACAATTGAGCCCCCCCAAGCACCCGCGCCGGATCCGCCACATAGCCGAGAAACCGCACGCGCCCGGCCAGCCCCAGTTCACTCGCCAACTCGCGCGTCTGCGCCTCCAGCGGTCCGTCGCCTACCAGGTCAAGCTCCCACGGTTGCGCACTGAGCGCGGCCAGCGCCGTGAGCAGCGTGCGATGGTCCTTCGGCGACGCGAAGCGCGCGACGGAGCAGATGCGCACCGGCGCCAACGCCGGACGGGCGCGCAGTTCGCCGGCAATGTCGCCCACGCCGTTGTGCACCACCAGAAGTTTGCCGGCGGAGGCGACTCCCTTGCTCAGGGCCAGCCGCTTTTCCTCTTCGCAGACACAGATAATGGCGGCGCACCATTTCGCCGCCGCCCGCTCGGCCAGGCTGAAGATCGCGCCCAGCCGCGGCGATACGCGCTCGCCGATGGACCAGCCGTGCGGAGTGTAAAGTGCCGGAATCCCAAGCCTTCTCGCGGCGGCGCGTCCAATCCAGCCTGCCTTGGCGGTGTGGGTGGACACCAGGTCGGGCGCCAGCGTGCGGAGTACGGTGACCATCTCGGCCAAAGCGCGCAGGTCGCGCAGGGGATCAATCCGCCGCTCCAGCCACCGCAGGGAGATGCAGGGAACGCCGGCCGCATGGAGCTGTTCCGCCACCGGACCGTACCCTCCCAGCAACACCGTGGCCTGGTGTCCGCGTTCCATCATGGCTCGCGCCAGGTCGCGAACGTGGATGCTGGCGCCGCCCACCGCATCGGCGCGCGTGACCACGTAGGCGATCTTCACCGCGCCACCTTCCGCGACACGATCACCAGAAAGGCCAGCTTGCGGAAGACGGCGCGGGCGGCCGCCGCCACCACCGGGACATCCGCCAGCACCGCCAGCGCCCTCCGCCCCGGCCGATCAAGCAGGCGGTACCGGATATAGTCGCTCTCACGGAGCTGGCTCACGAAGTAGCGCCGTAAAACATCGAGAATCTCCCGGCGGGAGCGGTAGTGGGTGTACGCGTCAATCCATGCCAGCTTATCCACGGCCCACTGGCGGCACGTCGGCGCTTCCTGTTTCCACGTGCCCAGGCCCAGACGCCGCAGTCCCCAGGCATAGTAGAAGCGCAGCCGCGAGTCTCCGCGGAACCAGTGCGCGAATGGGATGCCGATATGACCTTCCCGGAAGACGTCCCGCGCTGGAAATACACTCAGCACCACGCCGTCCGGCTTCAGCACCCGGTGAATTTCTCCGAGCGTAGCATCCAGGTCCGCCACGTG
>JAPKZC010000885.1 GCA_026394025.1 Candidatus Solibacter sp. | reverse complement strand
TGGTGCTTTCGTAGTGAACCTGAACGTGCTCGGCAGCGTCTTCAACCTGACGCCCGGACGGGCCGCGCTGCTGGCTTGGGGATTGTTTGGGCTGGCCGTGGCTTACACCTACCGCCTGCGGCTGGTGCTGTCCGCGGGCGTGTTGTGCCTGATGGCCTATGCTGCCACGTGGCCGGCGGTCTGGGCGGGCACCTACTGGATGTCGTTCATCGAACGGCCGGAGAACCTGCTGCCCGGCAGCCTGTCCGCGCTGGCCGTGCCCGCTCTCGGGCTGCACCGAAGCCGGCGCGAGTTCGACGCAGTCTACCGCCTGCTGGGCCTGGCGACACTCTTCCTCGCCTTGCTCATCCTGTCCGAGGTGGGTGAGCAAAGCTACCTGCCTTGGCCCGGAGTGCGAACGGAAGTGCTTTATCAGTTGGCCGGATTCGCCGCCGGCGGGCTGGCGCTGTGGCGCGGCGTGCGCTTCGGATGGGCCGGCGTGGCTCACCTGGCAGCCGGTTTCCTTCTGATTCTCATGTACCTGCGCTGTTACCACTGGTGGTGGGATTGGATGCCCGGCTGGCTGTTTTTCCTGCTGCTGGGCCTCGTCGCCATGGCCTTGCTGGCCGTGTTCCGGATACTGCGCGCGCGCGGCACGGAGGCCGCGGCTCGATGAAACGGAAAGGCGTTCTATTGGCCGTCGCCGTAGTGCTGGTTTCCGACGCCATCGCCCTGTTAGAGGCCGCGCGAAACCGCGCCGGCGAGCCCGTGGAGAGCATCCAGTTGACCGAGCGCGAGTTGCGGTTGGTACGGCCTACCAAGGAGAGTACCGCCCTCCTGTTGCAGCTGGACTGGAAGCCGGTCTGGCGCTGGGTACGGGCCGAGGAGGGCGCGGAGTTTTTCGAAAAGGCGAAACTCGAGGAACTCGGTTTTGACTGCCGGTTGCCGGTGACGGATCCGTCCGCCGCGGCACATTATCGCGCCACGGTGCCGAGGCAGGTGTTCGCCGTTCTGGAGTACCGCGAGAGCACCGGCGAGGAGAGCCGGTCCCGTCTCCAAGTTGTGGATGCCGGACGCGACTTCGCGCGCCTCCGTGGGAAATACGGCGGGCAGGGACGGTATCTCATCGTGCCGGGCCTGGTGCGGCTGCATTTTGAAAATGGCGGGCGCTTGCAGGGCGGCCTGGTGGAATTATGCGTGGGAGAGATCTCCGTGCCACCACAGGAACGCGGAGCCTTCGAGGATTTCGCGCAGACCAGCGCGGAATACTTTGCCACCCCCGTGGGAAAGACGAAGGGGCCGAGATACACGGCCGTCCTCTACTACGGAAAGAACCTGGAGCCCTGGGTCGCCTCGTGCCAGCCGCGCTAAGTTGCTAATACCTTGAAAATAACTTGGAGGCGCGGGTCGGGATCGAACACCGGATGCCCACTCAAAACAAAGAAGTTCCTGATTTTCCAACTAGATACAGAAGCGTAACACGCACGATGCCTGAATCTCAAGTACGTATTGAGTACACGGGAGCTCCCCACAAACCAAAGGCCCGGTTACGTCACCTGCACCACGATAGTGGCAGGCGTGAGACCGTCTGCCTGCACCCGAACTGTGGCGGCGCCCGCGGCGCCCTTGGGCCTTATGATCGCCAGACACCTGCCGTGGAATGTCTTCGGGCGCAAGCGGCGGAAGCTTTCGACGTCCTTCGGATTCGCCGACCCCGCAGTAACCAGTTCCCCCGCACCGTTGATGCTGAAGCTTACCGGAACTACGGCGTCCGGCACCAACTCGCCGGCCTGGTCGAGCACTTCGAGTGTCAAGAAGGAGAGGTCGTTCCGATCCCGCCGGATGGAGGCGCGATCCGCCTTCAGCTGCAGTTTCGCCGGCTTGCCGACCGTCTTGAAGGCAAGTTCCGCGATCGGCTGGCCTCTCGATAAGGCGACGGCTTTCAACTCCCCAGCGGCATATGGGACTTCGAACTCCGCCTTCAGTTCCGTTTCGGAAGATACCGGCTTGACGCCGATTTGCTTCCCGTTCAGCAACAACCGAACCTGGTCGCCCGACGAGTACACGCGGACCTTCACGGTCTTGCCTTCGCTGCCAGGCCAAGTCCAACTACGCATCTCATCGGAAAAGCCCCACCCGCTGATCATCTCCGTGCGTCCTTCGGGAACCGGGCGTTGGACGGCCATCTCGAGCTTGCTGAGCCCCCAGAACACGCGGCGATGGAACCACTGGGGCTTGGGCTGGCCGATCAGGTCGATGTCGCCGCAGTAGCAATTGAACCAGGGGAACGGCAGGCTGATACTCGAGCCACCCCCGAATCCGCCGGCCGCTGCCTGCGCCGCCTGCGCGCCTCCGGGACCGGGGCCGGCGAGCGCAGCGCCGCCAGGTCCAGCGGCAACGGCAGCGCCACGCCCGCCGCCTGGCGCACCGGCTGCACCTGCACCGCCAGGTCCGCTTGCCGCACCTGCGCCGGGTCCACCTCCGCCGGGACCGAAACCACCCGGTCCGCCGCCACGTCCAGCCGGTTGGTTGAGCTGGGCATTCCCGATGGAAGACTCCCCCAGATGGTCCATACCGGTCCAGACGAAGTCTCCGATGACGTAATCGTGTTTGTCCGCTGGCGCCCAACTTGCGTAAGACTGCCGCGGGAACGACTCGGTTCCCATGATCACCCGCTTCGGATTGCGGGCGTGGTCCGCCTCGTAGCTGGCGGGCCCGTAGTTGTACCCTGCGACATCCAGGTATTGGAAGGCGGGGTCCATCCCCTCGCCGCGCCCATTGATCCCAGCCGTGATGGGACGCGTCGAATCAAGTGTCTTGATATATTCATTGAGCTGCTTGGCAATCTCCACGCCGCGGGGCTGCGCACGCTCAGGAATCTCATTGCCAATGCTCCACATGATGACGCTGGGGTGATTACGGTCGCGCAGCACCATCGAGTCAATGTCGCGGCGCCACCATTCGGCGAAGTAGAGGTGGTAGTCCTGCGCGTTCTGAGCCTTCTGGCGCTCCCACTGGTCGAACGCTTCATCCAAAACCAGCATGCCCAGGCGGTCGCACGCATCCAGAAACACCGACGAGGGCGGGTTGTGGGAGGTGCGGATGGCATTGAACCCGTGCGCCTTCATCAGTTCGACGCGGCGCTCCTCGGCGCGGTCAATCGCACAAGCGCCGAGTATGCCGTTGTCATGGTGCATACATCCGCCCTTGAGCTTCATCGATTCGCCGTTAATGCGCAGGCCGCGTTCCGCATCTACCTCGATCTTTCGGATCCCAAACGACGTTGTCGCGGTATCGGACGCATTGCCTCCCACCAGGAGGGCGACCTCGGCGCGATAGAGTTGCGGACTGCCCACGGACCAAAGCTGCGGCGCAGCCACGGGGATCACCTGCTCCACCTTGGCGCTGGCGCCGGCGGCAAGCGATTGGCGCACGTCGCGCGTGCCGCCGCTCGCATTCTTCGAATCCAACAGGCGAATGCGGACGGTCACATCCTGGGCCGACTTCCCGCGATTCTCGAGCTGCACGGACACATTCACCGTGGCGTTGTCCTTCGAGACTTCGGGTGTGGTGACGAAGACGCCCCACAACGGCACGCGCACGCTACCGGTGACGTTCAACCGGACATGGCGATAGATGCCGGAGCCGGAGTACCAACGGCTGTTCTTCCCCTCGTTGCGAACGCGCACGGCCAGGACGTTCTCGCCATCCCGGCGCAGGTTAGGCGTCAGGTCATAAGCAAAAGACGTGTATCCATAAGGATGATTCCCCAGCAATTTGCCATTCAGCCAGACGTCGCTGTTCATGTAGACGCCATCGAAGACGATCTCCACCTGGCCGTCGGACGGCACGGCGCCAGCCGAGAACCG
>JAPKZC010000835.1 GCA_026394025.1 Candidatus Solibacter sp. | reverse complement strand
CCGCGGGCGAGCGAGGCGCGGGCGCAGCCCAGCGCCTCGGCGGTCCCGGGCGCGATCTCTTCCTCTTCCGGGGGAGCCAACATGAGCGAACGCGCCAGCGGTTCCACCATCACTTCCAGCAGACTCCGTACAGCGTTTAGCTTCGCGGCCGGCAGCATATCCAGTAACGCGTGGGCCTGCCGACGTTCTTGATTGAGGTCCGGTTCCATCAACTTCCTCTTAGCGACCTACGCCTTGCGTACTCTCACTCTACCGCGTTGCTCACCGGTGCTTGCAACGCGGGTGCGCCGTGCCACTACAATCAAGTATGAGGGTTTGTTTGTGTTTGCTGGCCCTGGCCGCGCTTTCGCTGCACGCGGCCGCTCCGGCGAAGAACGAAACGGTGCGCGGCAAGCTGGTGGTGCGTAGCGGGGAGGCGCCCGTGGTGGAGACCGCGGAGCACGCACGCATCGTGCTGGATGGGGATGCGCCCACACGGAAGGTGCTGCACGATCCGCGGGTGAACGGGTTCGAAGTGGAAGCCAGCGGGCACTTCACGGCGCCCGGCAAATTCCTGATCGACCCGCAACACACGCGCGCCCTGGTGGTGCGCGATGGCGGCAAGCCGAAGATGATTACCTATTGGTGCGACGTGTGCTACATTCGCGCATACGCGCCCGGGCCGTGCGTGTGCTGCCAAAAAGACACGGACCTGGAACTGCGCGACCTGGACGATATTCGATGAGCCCCAACAACTACACAGCCCGCCAACTGGCCGTAGACGGAATCGACACGGTGCAACTGGCCGACGCCGCACGCAAAGTGGAACTGGAGATTGCGCCCGGCGTGGGCAATATGGCCTACAAGTGGAACGTGGGCGGGCGGAACTATCTCTACTTCCCGTACCCCGGTGTGGCGGCGTTCGCGGCCAGGCCGCGGCTGTGCGGCGTGCCGTTTCTGGCGCCGTGGGCCAACCGCCTGGATGGCGATGCCTACTGGGCCAACGGCAAGCGCTACCTGCTGAATCCCGAACTGGGCAATGTGGGACGCGACGGCAACCGGAAACCGATTCACGGACTGCTGGGCTACTCAAAGAAGTGGAAGCTGGTGGAGGCCAAGGCCGACGGCACGGGCGCGTGGGCGAGCAGCCGCCTGGAATTCTGGCGGCATACGGAGATGATGGCGCAGTTCCCCTTTCCGCACACGTTGACCATGACCTACCGCGTGCGCGACGGCAGCGTGGAAGTGGAGACGGCGATTGAGAACCACGGGACGGACCCCATGCCGGTGGCGGTGGGATTCCACCCCTACTTCCAGTTGCACGACGTGCCGCGCGACGAGTGGCACGTGCACTTCGCGGCGCGAGATCACATGGTGCTGAACGCGCAGTTGATCCCGACCGGTGAGCGCAAGCCGGTGGAATACGCCGACCCGCACTCATTGAGCCTCGGCACGCTGGACGACGGGGTCGGGAATCTGATCCGCGACCCGGACGGGCGGGCGCGCTTCCACGTGGAAGGCGGGCGGGAGCGCGTGACGGTGGCTTACGGGCCGAAGTACAGCATCGCCGTGATCTACGCCCCGAGGGGCCAGAACTTCATCTGCTTCGAGCCGATGGCGGCGATTACCAGCGGCTTCAACCTCGATCACGAGGGGGTGTATAAGGAACGACAGGGCGTGGCGCCGGGCGCGACGTGGAAAGAAAGTTTCTGGTTGAGCGTGGGGTAAGCGGCTTGGACTTGAAAACCGCTCCCTGACGGTCGCGGCTCCGCCTGGTGCGTCGCGCCTTCAATCCGAGCCGCGACCGTCAGGGAGCGGTTTTCGAACTACCGGAAGTTCTCCACCAGCATCAAATTGGTCTGGCTCTGATCTACCCGCGGGTAGAGGATGTACTTGCCATCGGGGGACACCGAATAGCCAAATCGTAGAAGGACACCGCCATGGCGCGAGCACTACGCTCCAATTCGGTGTAGTAGATGCCCTTCTTCGTGGGCTGCATGTTGGTGGACCCGAACACATCGTGCTCCGGAACGAAGGCCTCCTCTTCGTCGCCGCCGGCCACGGGAACGCGCCAGATGCCGCGGCGCGAACGGAAATAGAGGTACTTGCCGTCCGCCGACTCGACGGGCTGGCTGGCGCCTCGGCGTTCGGCGATTGGAATGGCTTGCGGATTGCCGCCGGTAGCCGTCGCCTTCCAGATCTGCCCGCGCGATTGGAAGTAGATCCACTTGCCATCGTGCGAAAAGGACGCGCTGGAGGCATTGAGCAGGACACGCGAAGGCTTGTTCCCGGGCGCGGCGGCAACGGTGAACACCTCCTGCCCGTGATCGCTGGAGGCGTCGAAGATCAGCGTCTTGCCGTCCGGCGACCAGCGTATGCGGCCGATGCGCGGTCCTTGCAGGTGCGTGATCTGCACCCGGTTGCGCCCGTCGGCATCGCTGACGTAGATCTCGTCACTGCCGCTCTGATCGTTCTCGTTGGCGATTCTGGCGCCGTCCGGCGACCACACCGGATTAACCTCGCGCCCGGTGGAACGGAGGAGAGGACGCTCCACCACGGCATCTCCCGCACCGAGCGAAGCGCGCCAGATGGCGGACACGGTGGGACTATCGGTGTACGCCAGGCGATTGCGTCCGATGGCCGGATAGTATGCCTGTTGGCCCGAGATCACGAGATCGCGTGGGCTGCCGCCGTACGCGGGCACGCGCCAGAGGAGCCAGCCGTCAACACGGTGGCCGGAGTAAAGCAGATCCTGGCCGTCGCGTGTCCAAGCCATGCCGCGGACGCCGCGATCGTCAAACGTGAGGCGGCGCAGACCGCCCCCTGTGGGGTCGCATAGATAAATGTCGGCGCCCTCGTTCTGCGTATGCCGCACGAACGCGATGCTGCTGCCACTGGGCGAGACGACCGGGGTGGAATCGCCTTCGCTGCCTTCTGGGGGATTGGTGATGCGCTGCAGTTTACCCGAATCGAGCGCCAGTGTGGCCAGACCCGGCAACTGCTTTTCGGCATTCTGCACCACCACCAGCGACTTGCCATCGGGATTCCATGAAATCTCCGGCATCGGTCGCGAGCGTGCGCTCATCGCCGCCATCGGCGGGGATCACGATACATTCACGCTTGCTCTCCGTGACGCGCAGGAAGGCGAGCGTGCCGCCATCGGGCGACCACACGGGCGCGATGTCACTGCCTTCCGCCTTGGTCAACTGTCGCGGTTTGCCTGAGGGCAACTGCCGTACAAAGACGTGGTAGGCGCTGACCTTGGAACTCTCGCTGGCGCTGTAGGCGATACGCTTGCCATCGGGCGAGATCGCAGGGTAGGCCTCGGATGCCTCGCCGGCGGAAAGCTGCACGCGCTTTTGCGCCACTTGCGGTCCGGTGGCCAGCCGCCCCATCAGGGTCACCAGGCCGCCCACCGAACACAGGGCCAGGGCCAACAATACCGCGGGACGGCGGAAGAACTTCCACCCCGACATATCCCTTGCGCACTTGGGGCAGCGACCGCCATTGCTGATGAACTCCTGCTGTCCCCCTACGTACTTGCAGCGGAGGCATATCACTTCCGCGAGCTCCATGAGACAGTGCGGACAGCGGTACATGAGTCCGCTCAAGGGTTTCTTGCAGTTCCGACAACTGTATCTCACTTCGGATGCCATAGTCTTTGCCGTTTATTATCTCAGGATGCGGTTCAGCCAGTTCTCCCAAACGGCGCCGGCGCGGGAAGGAAAACGGTGCCCGCCTTCCAGCAGTTGGAACTCCACATCATCACATCGAAGACGCAAACGCCGCGCGTATTGTTCCGTGCGTTCGGCCGGGTAAAACTCGTCCTGGCGGCGCGCGATGTGCAGCACCGCGGGCTGTAAGCGGGCGCGCCGCAGATGCCGGCCACGCCGCGGACGGATTCCGGGTAAGCCGCGGCAAAACGATAGTTGAGCGACACCGCCTGGGAGAAGCCGAGCAGGACGCGCCGCTCGGCGGGGATGGCCAACTCGCTTCCCGCTTCTTCGAGAACGTGGCCCACCATCTCGTGGTGCAGGCGGATAGAGTCGGCGGGGCGGCGGTTGGTGATCCAACCGTGCCCAACCAGATCGGACCCCACGCCAAGGAAGAAGGCGTATGGCCCCTCAATGGCGGCGATGGCGTGGCGCGGGCCCACCATATGGCGAGTGAGGCGGAGCATATCCTCGGGATTCTGACCAAAGCCGTGGAGCGCGGCCACCAGCACGGTCCGCGGGTCGAGACTCCCGGGCGCGTGCAGCAGGTAGCGGCAGCCCAGGCGCGCCGAAAAGGTGCGTTCCCTCATGACCGCGCTAACCCAGCCCGAGGCGATGCAGCTTCATGAGATTGGTGGTGCCCGGCCGGCCCACGGGCTGACCGGCCACGAATACCACGAGCTCGCCCTTTTGCAGATAGCCGCCTTCGATCAGCACGCGGTCCATCTGGTTGAGCATTTCGTCGGTGCTGGAAACGTCGGGCGCCAGCAAGGGGGTGACCCCGTAGCTGACGGAAAGCTGGCGCGCGGTGATATCGTGCGGCGTGATGGCGAACACGCCCACCGGCGGCCGGTAGCGCGATATCAGGCGGGCGCTGGAGCCGCGCGAGGTGAACACGACGATGGCCTTGGCGCCGGAATCGCGCGCCGCATGGTGGGCGGCATCGGCCAGAATTTCCGCGCTCTGCGGTTCGGGCTGATGGGGCGGATCCTGGAATCCCCTCTTGCGAATGGAGTCTTCGCTCTCGGCCGCGATCCGCGCCATGAAGCGCACAGCCTCCACGGGATACTTGCCCACCGAGGTTTCGGCCGAGAGCATGACGGCGTCGGTGCCATCGTAGATGGCGTTGGCGACATCGGAGACTTCGGCGCGGGTGGGGGTGGCGTTAGAGATCATGGACTCCAGCATCTGCGTGGCGGTGATGACGAATCTGCCCTTGCGCCGCGCGCGCCGGATAATCGACTTCTGAATGCGCGGCACACGTTCGAGAGAAATCTCCACGCCGAGATCGCCGCGCGCCACCATGACGCCGTCGGTCACGTCGAGAATGGTTTCGATATTCTCGTAAGCCTCGGGTTTCTCGATCTTGGCCACGATGGTGATGGGGCGCCCGCCCAAACGGTCGCGCAACTGGCGGACATCGCCGGCCGTGCGCACGAAGGAGAGGGCGATCATGTCGATGCCGGCGATGAGTCCGAAATGCAGATCGGCGAGATCCTTCTCCGTGAGCGAAGGAATGCTCACCTGCACGCCGGGCAGGTTGATGCCCTTGTGATCGCCGATAGGTCCGCCAGAGACCACGCGGGTGCGCACGCTGGCGCCGTCGGTTTCGAGCGCCACCAGTTCGACGGAGCCATCGGCCAGCAGGATGCGGTCGCCGGGCTGCACGTCGCGGGCGAATCGCGAGTAGCCGGTGGAGGCGCGCTCGGCGGTGCCCATCACGGGTTCGGTGGTGATGGTGAAGGTGGCGCCGGTCTCCAGCGTGGCGTGGCCCTCTTCGAAGCGCCCCAGGCGAATCTTGGGGCCCTGCAAATCGAGCAGAATGCCGGCGTGCACGCGCGCCTCACGGGCAGCTTGGCGGACGGCGTCGATGCGCGCCGCATGATCGTCCTGTGCGCCGTGCGAGGCGTTGAGGCGGAATACATCGACGCCGGCGGCGAGCAGTTGGCGCAGAACACCGGGTGGATCTGTGGCCAGCCCCAGAGTGGCGACGATTTTTGTGTTGGGCATCCCTTAGAACTATCTTGCCAGACGGGGCGGGGTTTTCGCGGGGCGGGCGGTCAATCGTGTGACATCCTGTTGAATCGCGTCGAGCCCGGGATGCGCGGAATAAGCGACGGGCGGCAATTGCCGGATGGCTGCCTGGAGCGCCGCGAGACGCGTGTCCTTGTCGGGATAGGGCGCCGCGGGGTGGCGCAGCGGAGGGTCGGCGGGCTGCACGCGCTCGATGTATCGCACGAGGGCCTGCGGATCGTACCCAGCGGAGGCGAGGATGCGCGCCGCGAACTGGTCGCTCTCCAACTCGTTCTTGCGCTGGAACGTCAGAAACCCAAGAGGTACCGCCTGGGCGTTGCCCTGCCGGATGGCGTACCCGCTCCAGCCGCCCATAAAGATCAGCGGAACGGTGGCCTGATTCGCGATCTGTCCGCGAGTCATCCGGCGCGTCTGCTGGCGGGTGGCGACGTGGGCGATGGCGTGGGCCAGCATGCCGGCGAGTTCGTCCTCATCGGCCGCCGCCAGAACCAGGCTGGCTGGGACGAACACGGGACCGCCCGGAAACACCGGAGCCTCGTGAATCCACGTCTGGTCGTCGTCCGCCAATTCGAACGTGTAGGTGAAGCCCGTGGCCGGCGCCTGGGCCGCCAGGCGCTGCCCGAGTTCGTCAAGGTAAGCGTTCACCGAAGGGGCGTCGAACTCTCGGGCTTGCCGGCGATACTCCGCGGCGAGCTGCGCGCCGAGCGCTTTTTCCTTTTCGATGCTGTAAAAATTGACGCCGCGGCCAGGGGGGAGCGGGGTCTGAGCGGAAAGCGTCGCGCAAGCGAACAGAAGTGCGAACCGCATGCTCTATGGTGGCATAAGGCTCTGCCTCGTGCATCCGGGCGCAACCCGCACCAGGCGGAGCCTTATGCCACTACCGCAATTCCACTTCGTGCAGCCAGTCGGGGCGCTTCAAAACTTCGCGCGGCTTGCTGCCATCCGGAGGACCGATGATGCCGTCGCGCTGCATGCAATCCAGAATCCGCGCGGCGCGCCCATAGCCCAGGCGCAAATGGCGCTGCAACGTCGAGGTCGAGGCCTTCCCCATTTGCAGCACCAGGCGCACGGCATCCTCGTACTGCGGATCCTGATCCTCGTCGGAAACCTCGCCCTCGGAAGCGCTGTCGCCTTCGTCCGGCGGCGCGATCAGGAAGCTCTGGTCGTATTCGGGCTTGGCTTGAGCCTTCCAAAAATCTACTACGCCCTGGATTTCGGTCTCGGTGACAAAGGCGCCGTGCACGCGCGTCAGGCGCGCCGAACCCGGCGGCAGGAAGAGCATGTCGCCCTTACCCAGCAGGTGCTCGGAGCCCATCACGTCGAGAATGGTTCGCGAGTCCACGCGCGTGGCGACGCGGAAGCTGATACGCGCGGGGAAGTTGGCCTTGATCAGACCGGTGATCACGTCCACGCTGGGACGCTGTGTGGCCAGCACCAGGTGCATGCCCACGGCACGCGCCATCTGTGCCAGGCGGGTCACGCTCTCTTCGACGTTCTTGCCTTCCAGCATCATCAGGTCGGCTAACTCGTCGATCAGAATCAGGATGTAGGGCAGCGGCCGGACGGCGTCCTCGGTGCCCTCTTCGGCAAAGAGGTCGCGCGGCGTTTCCTGCAATTTACGGATCTTTTTGTTGAACTGATCGATGTTGCGCACGCCGTATTCGGCCAGCAGGCGCAGGCGCCGTTCCATCTCCAACACCGCGTTGCGCAGCGCGTTGGTCGCCTTCTTGGGATCCGTGATCACCGGCGTCAACAGGTGCGGAATGCCCTCGTACATCCCTAGTTCCACGCGCTTGGGATCTACCATGATGAGGCGGACTTCATCCGGCGTGGCCTTATAAAGAATCGACATGATCATGGAGTTGATCATCACGCTCTTGCCCGACTCGGTGGACCCGGCGATCAAGAGGTGCGGCATGGTTTCGAGCGCGGCCACGCGAATACGCCCGTTGATGTCCTTGCCCAGGGGAATGGTCAGGTAAGAGTGCGAACCCTGGAACTCATCGGATTCCAGCAACTGGCGCAGCGCGATCAACTCGCGTCGGGTATTCGGCACCTCGATGCCCACCGTGGGCTTGCCCGGGATGCGCTCAATCAGAATCGATTCCGCGTGCAATGAGAGGCACAAGTCTTCACGGAGGCTGATAATCCTGGTGTACTTGATGCCGGCTTCCGGCTTGAACTCAAAGGTGGTAACCACGGGGCCGGGGTTGATCTGCACCACGTTGCCCAGCACGTTAAACTCTTCGAACTTGGCCTTGATGCGGCTCGCGGTCTCTTTCAGTTCCTGCTCGTCATAAGGATTGCGCGGCGGAGGCTCGTTGAGCAGATCGGTGGGCGGCAAGCGGAAGACCGGGTCCATGCGGTGAAGGCTCCGCCCCGTGTCCTTGGCGGGCAGCAGCGCGGGAAACAGGTCCGCCACGGGCGCCAGTTCCTCCACCTGACAGATGGGAATCTCTTCCATGGCGGCATAGGTTCCGGGTTGCGGCGAAGGCTCCTCCACGCCGGCGTATTCCGCCGGTTGCGAATGCCCCAAGGTGTCCCAGGGCGCGCGGCCATCGACGTCCGAAGGCAGGGGCGCCACCTGTTGCGTCCGCTCCCGCTCGTTCTCCTTGCGCGGCTTCTCCGCGCGTGCTTGGGCCCGGCGCGCGGCGGCCTTCTCCCTGGCCTTCTCAATGGACTGCTGGTACACGCGCTCGCGCCACGCGCGCCATGCTTCGCCGCGGGCGCGGAACCATGCGGCCGGACCCGCCATCCAGCCCGCCAGGGTGGCCAGCGTAAACGTCGATACCAGATACACCGAGATCACGACGGCGGTGAGCGTGACCAAGAGCGCGCCAACCACGTTGAGCGAATCCACCAGATAATTGGCCAGCAGCAAACCGAGCGTGCCGCCGATACGGATGGTGCCGGCGAACAGGTGCAGCGGGGCGAACGAAAGCCCCGCGCTAAGCGCCAGGGTCAACAGCACCGAGCCGAAAACCTTGATCCCGCCGGCCTGCAATTCCTCGCTGCGGATCCACTTCCAGGAAAGCAGGAACGTGAGCAGCGGGAACAGAAACGCAGCCGCGCCAAACATCTGGAAGAACACGTCGGAGAGATAGGACCCCGGGTACCCGACGAGATTCAGCGGGCGGGAAGCGGCAGCGGTATCGAACGACGGGTCCTGGGTATGGTACGACACCAGACTCAATAACATCACCAGGCCCAGCGAAAGCAGCAGGAACCCGACGATTTCATTCAGCCGTCGATGCTGAGTAGGGGATAAGAGCTTCATCACGCTGGCCGGCGGATGAATGCCAGAGCAATCACTATTATGCCAAAAACTATGCGGTAGTACACGAACGGCCGCAATCCACTGCGACGCAAATAATGCAGAAACCAGGAAATCACCAGGCAGCCGGTGATGGTGCTGACGGCTATCCCCACCATGAAGTCGGTGGTCATGATGCCGTGCAGACCGTCCTTCTTGTACATGTCATAAAGAGCTTTCGCGGCCGCGGCGCCAATCGCCGGGGTGGAAAGCAGGAACGACAAGCGCGCCGCCGATTCGCGCGTCATGTTGCGAAATATCCCCGCCGTGATGGTGATGCCGCTGCGCGATGTGCCGGGCACCACGGCCAACGCCTGCGCCACGCCGATGCTCACTACATCCGGCAGATTGATCGATGAGAGGTCGCGCTGCTGCCGTCCGGCTTTCTCGGCCAGGTACATCAGCACGCCCACGGCGATCAGCATGAAGCCGATCACGAATGGATTGCGCCATGTGGTCTCGGCCTGCTTGTTGAAAACCAGGCCGGCGATTCCCACCGGAATCGTCCCGATGACCAGCAGCCACAGCAGCATGTGATTGTGCTTGAGTTCCTCGTCGCCTCGCACGCGCATGCCGAAACCCTGCGCGATAATCTGCATCCAGTCGCCGGCAAAATAGAGGAGGACCGCCAGCAGCGTCCCCAGATGCAGCGCGATATCGAAATCCAGCCCTTCCACCTGCCACCCGAAAAGCCAGGAGGTGAGATACAAGTGGGCGGTACTCGATATCGGCAAAAACTCAGTTAGTCCCTGGACTAACGCCAGGATAATCACCTGCAATAAAGGCATAAGGTCCAGGTTCCGCAAATCGCGGGTGTGCTGTCAAGTGCGGTGACATAGTGCACATGGTGCAGGACCGGACGAGACGGCCCCGTGCTCCGCCTTTGACCCAGGGTGGCCGGCTACTTCGATTCGTCCAACACTTCGACCGCGTTCACGCAGGCATAGTTGCGAACCGGCGCCAGGGAGATACTGAGTTTTCCCTGCGCGTCGGGCTCCAGCCCGTGGGCAGTCCAGGTCACGCCGCGCCCGCCGCCGCGCGCCTCTTTGAACACATCGAAGCCGCGGCGCAGAGCCACTCCATTGCACAGAATATCAAACACCCGGCTGCCCACACCCCCGCCGGCGGGTGTATCGGGGCCGAACCAAGCCTCCGCCAAGTAGAACGTGACCCCATAGCGGCCGGGCGGGACGGGAATCGCGTACCGGAGGTTCCCGAAGCGCTCCCCGCGAAAGAGCTCCGGATCGGCCGCGCTTTCCACGGGTTTGGTGCGCCGGATAGGCTGCCCGCCGCGCGCATAGCGGGCGGGTTCCCAAACCCGCCCCTGCTTGTCGACGTAAATACTGTCCAGGGAGAACATGCGAATGGGGCGCAGTTTGCCCGGGGTTCCGGGTACAATTTCGATGGCACTGAGCAGCGGCGGATTGCTGAACGGTTCGAACTTGAGGTGAAGTTTTCCGTCGGCGGCCGGAGCAATGTCCTTGAAGGCTCTGACGTCGGCGGTGCTCGGCCCGACTTCGCCGATCACGTCGAATTCGTGGAGCGCCTCTTTACCGTTGATCCACACGTTGAAGACGCGGCTGGATTCGCCGCCGCCGGCCACATTGTTTTCGCCGTACAGCGTTTCCGCGAAGTGCAGCCGGAGTTCGTAGACGCCCGCAGGCAGCGGAATGTCGTAGAGGAAAGGGCCTTCGCGCCGGCTCTGGTAGATTCCAGGCTCGCCGGTGCCGAATATTGGATGGTCGTGGGATTCAAACACGGACCCGCCTTGAAAATACCGGTCGCTTTGCCAAATCCGGCCCAGGCGATCTGTGTAGTCGCCGCCCTGGTGACCCGCCAGAATCCGCACTTCGAGCGGGTTGGCAACCGCGGCGAAGATGGGTGGCGGGATGACGGCGGATTTGGCCCCACTTCTGTCCGGAGTGCGCCAGAGCGCGCCTGCCGTGGCGCCAACGATCAGAAGCAACACGGTGACGATGGCCGCGTTACGCCTGCGATACCCCACGCCGCCTGCCACGGCCGGGATCGCCGGTTCGACCGGGCTTGGAACCAACGGAGCCGCCTGCGAATCGGGATCCCTCTTTGCAGGGATGAAGGATTCGGGGCCGATGTCGTCCTGGCCCACGAGAGTTTCTGTACTCAGGCTCGCAATCGGGGCGCCGGACGGCAGAAACCGCGGCGCGTACTGGCCGGGTGGAATGTCGATGCGAATGGCGTGGTCCGCCCCATCGGCCTCGTAGTATTCGCGCAGCCGTTTGCGCAGACGGTGGGCCTCCACCCGAACGATGGAATCGCGCTTCTGATCGAAATCGGCCGGGCGCCCCAGCGCGTCCACGGCGATGTTGTATTCCTTGATCTGCCCGGCGGCGCCTTCAAAGTACTTGGCGCAGACGTACCGGAGCACCTGCGCCAGGTTGGGGGCGCGGTTGAGTATGCCGGATGCCAGGACGGCATCTAACTCATGTTTTTCCTGCCGAAAATCGGCGGCCGCGTGCATGGTGAGATTAACCGAGCGTTGTAGAAGGCAGTATACACGGCTGCAAAAGGGAGGTTCAACTCCGTTAACGCGCTCGCACCGCCGTTAACAAATATGGCCTCAAGTGCGTTAACACTGTTGAAAAACAGGGGGTTAGTGCTGTTGGCCCCTAATCGATCACGATCATCGTGCCGGCGCTGGCGGACGTAGTGCCCTGCCTGGCGGTAGCGCGCACCTCGTAACTTCCCGACGGAATGGACTCGGCGGGGATGGTCATAAGGTACGGAATTCTACCCTGCGCATCGGCCGCCGGCAGTTGCATCGGAACTTTCGTCAGGACCTTGCCCGCTTGCACGAACTCTATTTCCACCGCCGGCGCGGAGGGAATGGCACCATCCTGATACACGGTAAAGAATAGGCGGAGCACGGCGTTCGGTCCCTTCTTGACCGTCAGGTCCATTGTCGGCGTGACGCTGCCGCCCTGGAACTGGAACGGGTCGTTGGGGTCGAGTCCTTTGGCGTTGGGCGTGTAGGAGCGCATCGCGGTGAGCGAAGAGATAGCCACGCCCGGAGCTTGCGCCGGCACCGTGAATTCCGAGCGCTGCATTCCTATCTTGCCGCTCTCGCGATCCATCACGGCGCTCTCCAAACTGTACTTGCCCGGCGGCAGCGTAACCGTCATCTTATCGACGAAGTTGCCCAGCTTCAGTTGCTCGGGAGTTACCTGAAACCCGCGGTCACGGGTCAGCTTCTGAACCACTTCGCCCCCGGCGTCCTTCACCAGGGCGGCGAGTGAGCAGTGGACGTCCAGCGCCACCTTGGACGGCCCGGCTTTGGGCTGCAACTCATGGAGCGGCACTTCCACCAGGACGGCGACGCTGGTTCCCACGGCCCTGGGTTGCAGCAGGATGGCGCCGGCGCGGAATTTGACATCCTCGGAATTCTTCCCGTCGGAGAGTACCTTCAACAGCGGCACTTCGAATGGTTGTATCCCGCTGACGCGGGCCTCGGGCGGCAGTGCGAAATAGCCGTTACGGGCGTGGATCACGAGGTCCTTGCGGTTGGGATTGACCGCAAGTTTCCGGAAGCTGCCGTCGTAACTCTGGATAGCGGGGGTGAAAGAGACTTCGTAATAGCTGGAGATCTCTTCGTTGACGTGGCGCAGCGGGCCGCGCAAATCGTTGCTGTCGCCAATCAGGAAGCCGCCGGTGGACTCGGCCAGGTCGCGAATCGACTCTTGGACGTTGGCACGGCCGGCCACTTCGGCGTTATCCGAAGCCATCACCTGGTCCCTGGTAACCGCGCCCGAGGTCTGGGTCATGGCGGTTCCGCTGGCGCGCGTGGCGCTGTTCAGTTGGCTGCGCGCTTCCGAGTTCTGCGACGCAGTGGTGACACCGTGGGTATCGACCGAATAGAACGTCACGTTCACCCGATTGGCCGTGCTCATCAGATTGCGAAAAAGCACGTCCAACTCGGGCGTGAGGTACATACCCTGGGTGAAGTAGAGTACCGACTTGCGGCCGGGAATGGTTCTCTGACCATCCACCAGCGCCCGGAGCGCGGAAAGAGTGAGACGCGCGCCTTGCGAGGCGACGGCGGTATCCATGCGCAGCATGTCCAACATCACGGAAGCCAGCTTTGCCTGAAGGGCATCGGTACCGTTGTTGACTGGCTGGCTGGCGGTCTGGCCGGCCGAGGCGCGCAGGTTGCCCTCCTGGTCGGCGCTGTTCTGCCCACCGCCAAGATTGCGTTTCAGCTCCGCCAGAATAGCGGCCGATTCGGAGGATAGCCCAGGACCGCCGAGTCCGCCGGTGGCGTGCTCGATAGCCTTGGTAAGAGCCGTCTTGTCGTTGGTGAACTGCTGCAAAACCATGAGCTGGGTGTTGATGACGACCACCGCATAAAACACGTTGGTCCCCTGGTCGCCCTTGATCAGATCGATGGCCGCGGTGCGCGCCAGCTTGCGCTGGTCGGCTTCGGTCATCGCGTCGAAGGCGAGCGTGACCAGGCGAATCTGGCGGAGCGGGTCGAGGGCCGTCTTAGCTCCGCTGGAGGTCACCGCTTCGGAGCCGCTCACCAGGCGGAAAGAGGTGAGAGTCTGTTTGGCGCCGTTGTCGAGGACAATGATGTTCTCAGGCTTGAGGTCCGTCACCGGCTTGCCTTTTTTGTCGCGGACGACGAGGTCGAGTAGGACTTCGTCGACGGTCGTCTTCACCGTAGGCACGGCGGTTTGCTGCGCGGAAGCCGGCAGCGGGACTAACGCGGCCGCCACAAGCAGTGCAGACGATAGGACACGATGCCTCATGAACCCTCCTCGATCGCCAGCTAATTTCCCAGGTGTTGCAGGCGCTTGAATTCCGCAAGCTCCCGCGCCGAATCTTCCTTGCGGCCCAGCCGCGAATAGGCGGAAGCCAGACTCAAGCGGGCGTCCGGGCTGGCGGGAGCCAGCTTGACCGCCAATTCCAGTTCCACTGCGGCGCGGGCCGGATTCTCTTTTGCCAGCAATGCCCGCCCCAGCGCGATGTGCGTGGAGAAATCCTCGGGGCTCGCCTTGATGGCACGCTCGCCGTATTCCAGCGCGCTGTCGATCTCTTCGCGTTTGAGGTAGATCACCGTCAGGCCGACCAGCGCCGGGACGTGGTCCGGGGCGAGTTCTACCGCCTTCTTGATTTCCTTGACGGCCCGGTCCGAATCCTGAACATTCAAGAACGCGCCAAAGCGAAAATGCACGTTCGAGTCCTGTGGGAACTGCTCCGCCGCCGCCTCGAACTTCCGGAGGGCTTCCCGGGTGTCCATCTCCATCGCCGCAGCCATGGCGTCGCCGAGTTTGAAAGCCAGTTCGCGGCTGGTTTCGGGCACCTCGAATGGCAGCCAGGCTTGACGCAATCCGGCGATGCCGGCGGCCACCACGATCTCGGGCGACTTCTCGTGCATGCGGGTAAGTTCGGTGAGCACGGTGATGGCACGCTCGAAGCTGCCGGATTTCGTCAGCGTCAGGGCCAGATGCAGCCGGGCGGCGCGCGCCAGTTCCGCCGGCTCGTCGAACTTGAGGCTCTCCGCATGGCTCAGGCTCTCGAGCGCGGCATCGTAGCGCCGCAGCTTGTACTCGCACAGGCCGGACATGGTCCAGGCGGGCACACTCTCCGGTTTCAGGCTGGCCAGACGGCGGAAGGCGGGAGCGCACTCGCTGTACCGGTCCAGGTCGTAAGCGATATTGCCCAGGCTCCACAGTCCTTCGTCCCAGTTGGGTTTGAGCTTGAGAGCGCGCTGATACAAGGCCAGCGCCTTGTCTAGTTCCTTGGCGTCGCGTGCCGTCTGGGCCTGTTGGGAGAGGGTCTGGAAGGAGGCTGGCGCGGTCTGCCCGTAAAGCCAAATTGCGGACAACAGGAAAGCCGGCAGGGTTCCTCGCATCTGGGTTTATCTTACCGCTACAAACGGAAAGGGCGGGCGCCTCTCTCGAAGACGCTCGCCCGGTCATGAATAGGTTGCGATCAGAAGTAGAACTTGACCGCCAGTTGGACGATGCGGTGGCCCTGCTTCTGAGTTACCGTGCCGAATAACGGCGTGTTGACCTTGCCGGTATTCGCATCGAAACCCAAATTCAGGTTGCTGCCGTTGAAAGACCACAACGGATGATTGAGGAAATTGGTCGCATTGACACGGAACTGAAGCTTCTTCGACTCCTTGAATTGGAAATTCTTGAAGAGCCCCAAGTCGGAGTTGAAGAAGGCCGGTCCGTAAATCGCGGGAAGTACGCTTGGGCCATTCTGACCGATCGCCGTCGGGAAGCTGAAGCAGCTCGGGTTGATGAACTGATTCTTGCCCAAGCCCGACGTGGGGTTGCAGGTCAGGGTCGGGTTTAACTGGATATCGTTCGTGCCCAACAGAGACACGTTGCTGACATTGAACGCTGTGCCCGGAATCTTGGCGCCGTTCAGATTCAAGCTGAAGTTCTGACCGCCGCTGAATCCGGTAAGGTTAGCGCCGCTCTGGATCTGCGTGATGCCGGAGAGTTGCCAGCCGTTGATGAACCCGGCCAACACCTTATCTTTGGCGGGGCTGCCCAGTTCGATGGAGTACGCCGCGTTGAAGATGTGCTTGCGGTTGGAAGGCTGAACTCCGTAGTTGTTGCTGAGGTTGAACTGGTCGAGCGACGGGTTCACGATGCCCATTGCCTTGCCGAAGGCGTAGTTCATGTTGATGGTGTAGCGCCCCTTCTGGCGAACCCACGTCGCTTGCAGCGCGTTGTAGCTGGCGTAGGCCGCGTTGGTAGCCAGCCCCAAATCGGAGAATCCTTTCAGCGGACGGAAGTTGTCCGCCGTCAGACTGTTCGGGTCCGCACCGCCATTCTTGCTTGACAGCATCGCGCCGACGGGCACCAGATTGATGTTGCTGCCGGCTCCGCTGCTGATTGGCAGTTCCTTGCTCCGGTTGCCCACGTAGGCTACCTCGAACAAGCTGGACCAGGGCAGACGCTGCGAAATCGTGAAACTGAAACTGTCCGTGTACGGCTGCCTGTCATCCTTGCTGTCCACCGCGGCCGGAGAAAGCGCCTGCGTGCTGAAGTTCAGCGTATCCAGGTTCTTCGCCATCAGCGGCGCGCCATCCACGTTGGCTCCCAAATTGATGCTCCGCACACCAGCCGATACGTCGAGACCGCTGGTGAACTGGCCGGAGTGGTAGTAGTACCGCCCCCAGCCGCCGCGAAGAACCGTATTGCCTTTGCCGGCCAGATCGTAGGCCGCGCCGAAGCGAGGCTGGTAGAACAGCTTCCTGGTCGGGAAGCCACCGATCGGGACGGAAGAACTGCGCTTGTGCCATACGAAGCCGCAATACTCCAGGGGCGTACAAGTGGATTTGTATTGCGAGTAATCGAAGATGGAGTAGCCTGCACCGGTACGGTCCGCCCATGGCGTGAAGTGCGTCATGCGAAGACCCAACTCTACGGTCAACTTGCGAGTCACCTTCCAGGAGTCCTGCACAAAGCCCTCGTAGGTGCTATACGAAATGTCGTTGATGCGATTAAAGGACGCCTCGCCGTAGGAGTTCAGCGTGCCGGTGATCAAATCGGCGTATTCGTTCCCGGTGGTATTCGGATTGCTGACATTGACGCCCAGATAACCGTTAACGTTGTTATTCGCAGGTTGGGAATTCCGAATCCACTCCCAGAAGACACCGAACTTCAGGGTATGGGTGGACACTACCTTTGTGGCCGTGTCGCTGAAGCTTGGCATCCACTTATCGGCGTACAGACCGCGGGCGGTGCCGCCGGCTTCGAAGCCGCCGGGGTTGAAGATCAGCGCCGCCTCCTGGTTCTGCCAGCCGTTTCCGCCGAGCGAGGGGATCTGTGCAACGCCGTTCTTAAACAGACCCTTGTACCCATAGCCAACCTGCGTGCGGTCCACTTTGCTGGGATCCGCAAATACATTCGGGAACCCGATAAAGGTGTACCCGAAGACAAACTCGTTGGTCATGCTCGGGTTGAACACGTGGGTCAGCGAGGCGGTCACCGAGTCGGACTTGTTCTTTCCCTGCACCGCGGTCGGGTAGGGCACCTGACCGGTCTGGCGCCACCATAAGCCCACCGGAAACTGCTGCGTCTCACGTTGCAGGTTGTAGCGCACGAAAAGCTTGGTATTGTCGCTGATGCTGTAATCCAGGCGCGACATCGACTGAATGTTGTTCTGGTTGAAATTCTGCGCCTGTATGTAGTTGTATCCGCCGGTGGCGTTCGGGTTGGCGTTGGGCTGCGGATAGAGTTTCATCAGGCTCTGCATGTTCTTGTCCAGCAGATTCGCCGGGATGATCCCGCCAGGAAACGCGGCGCTGGTGACCTGTCCGGGAGGGCCGCCGGAAGCCGTAATGTTGCCTTCCTTTGCGACCTCGGCCGGCGAGAAATTGCCCGTGAGTTGCCCGGCTGTCGGCACCGTTGCCCGCAGTAGGCCGGTGTCTAGAACCTGGTAGAAATACTCGTAGCCGGTGAAGAAGAATAGTTTGGTCCGCTTGTTGTTGAACTTCGTGCCGGGAATCAGCACCGGCCCGCCGATGGTGCCGCCCGGGTAGTAATACTTGTTCTCGGGCCGTGTCTGGCCGTTGGCGTTGAACAATGCGTCGTTGCCGTTCAGCGAGAAGTTCCTGGCGTAGAAGAACGCGGAGCCGTGGGAGTCCTTACCTCCCGACTTGGCAACGGAACTGATCACGGCCGGTCCCTTTTGGTTCTCGGCGCTGAAGTTCGACGTCTTCACCTGGAATTCGGAAATCATGTCCGAATTTGGGTTGACCGGCGTATCGCAGTTGCATCCGGGGTCGGAAACGTGCGCACCGTCCGCCGTGATGTCCAGCGAGTTGCTGGGTAACCCATTGTAGGAATATGCATTGTTCAGCGGGCTCTGGCTCCCGGCATCGCCGTTCCCGTTGATCCCGATGGTTTCACCGCTGTAGTTCGACTTATTCGATGTCCCGTTGGAGACGCCGAAGCCCGGCATGATCTTAATGAACTCGGCTGCGTTGCTACCGGTCTGCACGTAGTTCTGTAGTTCCTTGGTGGTCAGCGTGGCGGATTTCTCGCCGGAATCGACCGGTGCCAGTTGTTCGGCATTTCCCGTGATCTCCACGGTCTGGTTCGTGGTCCCCACCTGTAATGAGACGTCCACATTGCGCTTTTCCCCGCCACTGAGGGTGATGCCGGTGACCTTCGACAGGCTGAAGCCTTTGGCCTCGACTGTGAGGTCGTAAGTGCCGACGGGAACCGAGGCGAAAGTGAAGTAGCCTTCGTTATTCGATACGGTTTCGCGCTGAGATCCCGACTGGACATCTTTCAAGGTCGCTTTAGCCTTCGCAACAACTGCCTGCGAAGGATCCGACACGACCCCCGTCAGCGTGCCGTATATGCCTTGCGCGGACGCGTTTGCAGCCAGCGCGAAAGCACATCCGGCCAGGAAACCTATCCGCCACACCTTCCCCAAGTTTTTTGTTTTTCTCATTTTCCCCCCGCTCCCCCAGATAACACATGAAACCCGCACAACTGGCGCTTTGTAGATTCGCAAGTAGTATAGAAGCACTACCGGGGAAAGATAGGCTAATTTTTGAGAGGTTCGGGTTAACGCGCCATTCGCTTTGGGCCATTAACGGGGGTGAGAGACAGCAACCGGGTTCGAGTCGCCAAAGCCGCGATTGGCACTTCCCGCCGCCCGCCATGCCGGCGGGGACCCGGATGTGCTTGTGCTGCCATGAATAGCCCCTCTAGTACTTCGGCGCTGACCCCTGATCAGCCCAGGCGGACGTGCCTCGTCATCCGCGTCATCTGGCTCACACCGTTTGTTCGACGTTAACTTGGAAATGCAACAAACATCAGCGTTAACGAAATACGTTAACGATTCATTTGGCGCCTTGGATGGTCTGTAAGGGCGACGCTACGGGACCAATCTTCGCCAGTTGGTGATAAACTTCTACTCCTGGGGAGGGGTGGAATCCTTTGTCGAATCGTCTGTGGTTGGCCCTGTGGATCGCAACCTTGATCGGCCGCGACGGCAACGTCTCCTTCCACACATTGCCCGGTGATCTCGGCTTCCGGCCGGCGGAACTACGGGGCGCGATTCGTGAGACCCTGGCAAAGGAGGGGCAGCATGAGGGCTTGCGGTAGAGCTCTGGGCTTCGCGGTTTGGCTGGCCTGCGCGGCTATGGCGCTGCAGCAGCCTTCACCCGACACGCTGCTCCGCCGCGCCATCGAGTTGCACCAGGCCGGTGACATCCCGGGCGCCATCGCCGGGTATCGCGCCTACTTGAAACAATCGGCCAACAGTGTCATGGCCCGTTCCAACCTGGGCGCGGCACTCTCCAAGGCCGGCCACTACGAAGAAGCCATCGGCGAATACCGGCAGGCGTTGGAGCTCGAACCTGGGAATCTGCCTGTCCGCGTGAATCTCGCTCTGGCATATTACAAGACCTCCCAGATCTCCGCTGCCGCCGAAGAGCTGTCGAAAGCCCTCCAGCAGCAACCCTCGAATCGGCAAGCCGTCTTCCTCCTGGCCGATTGCGAACTGCGCCTGGGTGAGTACAAGAAGGTGATCGAGTTGCTCGCGCCACTGGAGAAGGAGTCCCCAAACGATAAGGCCCTCATCTACCTCTTGGGCACGGCGCTCATCCGCGACAATCAGCCGGCGCACGGCCAGTTGCTGGTGGACCGCATCCTGCGCGAAGGCGATTCGGCCGAGGCGAGGCTGCTGCTCGGCACCACGAAAATGAACGCGCAGGAATTCCCCGAAGCCTTGGTAGACCTAAAGAAGGCCGCGGAACTTAATCCGCAACTGCCCGATGTGTTCTCCTACTACGGGCTGGCGCTGCTTTCCACCGGCGACATGGCTGGCGCGGCCAGCGCCTTCCGCAAAGAACTGGAGTCCAATCCGAACGATTTCGTTTCCAACCTCCAGATCGGAGTCCTCTTCAAACAGGACCAGCGCTACGACGAAGCGAGGAGTTCGTTCGAACGGGCACTGCGGGTCCGGCCCGGCGATCCCGCGGTACGCTACCAACTGGCAACCCTTGATCTGATGATCGGAAACGTCGAACAGGCTTGCTCGAAGCTGGAACAACTCACCGGGGAAACGCCCCAATTCGTGGAAGCTCACGTCTCGCTGGCGACGGTCTACTACCGGCTCAAACGCAAGGCGGACGGGGACAGGGAACGGGCACTGGTCCTGAAGCTGAACGCGGAGAGTCAGGCAGCCCAACCAGGGGCCCAGATGCAATGAGGGCGGCGGATAGTGCTCGAACTGAAGAGGCCCCCGCTGATGAATAAGGCGTTCTTGAAGCACATCAATCGCCGCCAATTCCTCGCCGCCGGCGCCGGCGGCTTGGCGCTTCTTGAAGCGAGCGGGATTCGCTGGGTCCACGATAACGCTGCGTCCCCCGAGCATTACCTTCCGGAGACGATGGGCCCCGGGTGTGCTTTCCTGGACTACGACAACGACGGGTGGATGGACATCTACCTGGTGAATAGCGGGACGTGCGATTTCTACAAGCCCAAGAAGCCGATTCGCAACGCGCTGTACAAGAACAATCGCGACGGCACCTTCACCGACGTGACCGGGACGGCGCGCGTGCCGGGCGGCACATTCGGCATGGGAGTGGCGGCCGGCGATTACGACAATGACGGCTTCCCCGACCTCTTCGTCACCGCCTACGGGCGTCCGATTCTTTACCACAACAACGGCAACGGCACGTTCACCGATGTCAGCGAAGAGGCCCGCCTCGGCGCCAAAGTCTTCGAAGGCCATTGGACTACAAGCGCAGTGTGGTTCGACTTCGACAACGACGGCCGGCTCGATCTCTTCGTCTGTAGTTTTGTGGACTACGGCACCGACAGCCACCTCTCCTGCGGCGACAACAAATTGGGCCGCAGGTTCTATTGCATTCCGCGAGTCTTCAAGCCCACCGCGAGCCTGCTGTTTCACAACAACGGCGACGGAACCTTCACCGAGGTCAGCCGCGGAACCGATATCGAAAAATCCCTGGGGAAGGGTCTGGGCGTCGTGGCCACCGACATCAACAACGACGGGCGAATGGACCTGTTTGTGGCTAACGACACGGTCCAGAACTTCCTCTTCGTGAACCGCGGGCCGGATGCGAAAGGCAAGACGCAGTGGGAGGAGATCGCGCTGGCCGCCGAGGTCGGATTCAGCGACGATGGCCGGGCCCGCTCGGGCATGGGCGTCGATGCCGCCGATTTTGACGGCGACGGATGGCAGGATCTGTTCGTCGCTAACGTGGACCAGGAAATGTTCTCGCTTTACAAGAACAACAGGAATGAGACCTTCCGCGACGTCGCCTTCAAGAACCAGGTGGCCCAGGCAACGCGCCTGTTGAGCGGTTGGGGGCTGCGATTCCTGGATTACGATAACGATGGCGCGCTTGAACTGTTTCTGGCCAACGGCCACCCCGACGACATGATCGACAACTACTCGCAGGCCGTGAGGTACAAGGAGCCGCTGCTGCTATTTCGCCAGGAGAACGGCCAACTGAAAAACGTGAGCGCCGAATCGGGGCCTGTTTTTGCCAAGAGCTTTCCCTCCCGCGGACTCGCCATCGGCGATTTCAACAACGACGGGCGAATCGACGTGCTGGTAGGAACGAATGGCGGGCCGCCCCTGCTCTTGCGAAACAACGCCGGGCAGGGGAACCACTGGCTGGGCGTCAAACTGCAAGGCACGAAGTGCAATCGGGACGCGGTGGGCGCGCGCCTGACGTGGTCGGCCGGCGGCGTCAAGCGCTCGCGCCTCAAGAACAGCGGCGGCGGCTATCTTTCCTCGCACGACATGCGTGAGGTGTTGGGCTTGGGCACAGCGGCGAAGCTCGACTGGCTGGAGATCCAATGGCCGCAGCCCAGCGGACGCACCGAGCGATTCACGGACCTGCCGGTGGACCGCTACCTTACGGTCACTGAGGGTCAGGGTTTGAGCTAAACAATCGTCAGCGTTCTAACTGGCTCCGCAGCCCGCACGATCCCGGTCACGCCGCCTTGGTTTCAATTTTGGCGCGGGTCTGGAAGAACACGGCCACCAACGCCAGAATGGCCAGCGCGCCGCCGCCGCAGCCCAACCAAAAAGCAATCCAGTTGTGCGTGACCGCCGCGCCGGTCTTGGTGGTAAAGAAATCCAACGACACGCCGGAGAGCATCGACACGATGAACATCCCTACCCCGTAAGTCAGGAAGGTGAGGAACCCTTGCGCCGTCCCGCGCAGATGCGCCGGAGCCTCCTGGTCGGTGTAAAGCTGCCCGGTCATGAAGAAGAAATCGTAACAGAACCCGTGCAACAGGATGGCCAGATAGAACATCCAGACGCCGGCGCCCGCGCTGCCGTAAGCCAGCAACCCGTAGCGCAGGCTCCAGCAAGCCAGGCCGAGGATCAGCACGCCGCGCACCGTGACCCGCCGGAAGATGAACGGCATGAGCAGCATCACGCCGACCTCCGACACCTGCCCCAACGTCATCTTGCCCGCCGCGTTCACCACCCCAACTTCATTGAGGTACACGTTGGTGAATGAGAAATAGAAGGTCAGCGGGACGCAGGCCAGAATCGACGCCACCACGAAAACCAAGTAGGGACGTTTCTTGAGCATCACCAGCGCGTCCAGCCCGAGCAGGCTGCCCGCCGTGATCTTCTGCCCCTTGCCCGCCGGGGGCGTGTGCGGCAGCGTCAGGCAGAAAGCGCTCATCCCGAGCGACGCACCGGCAGCCAGCAGGAACGGCGTCGCCGTAGTCTCCACCCCCATGTTGCCGATGGTCAGGCCGATGGCGATCCAGCCGATGGTCGCGAACATGCGAATAAAGGGAAACTCGCCGCCGGCGTCGGTCAGTTGCCGCAGCGTAAGCGAGTTCGTCAGCCCGATCGTGGGGAAGTAGCACAGGCAGTACAACAGCATGAGCGCATAGACCGAAGGAAAATCCGTGACCCGCGTGACGAAGTACAGAATGACCGCGCCTATCAGGTGCAGCGCCGCCAGCACTTTTTCGGTGGCGAAGAAACGGTCGGCAATCAACCCGATGAAAAACGGCGTGATCATGCTGGCCAGCGCCGTGGTTCCAAACACCGCTCCGGCTTCGGTTCCCGAGAACTTCAGCGTCACGGTCAGGTACGTATTAAGGGTCACGTACCACGATCCCCAGATTACGTAGTTAAGGAACATCATCAGGCACAGGCGCGCCTTCAGAGAAATGGGCATAGGTGAAGTGTAACGAAAAAGGGCGGGCCGAGGCCCGCCCCAGTTCGCCGTGCAGGGAGAAAACTAGTTTGCCTCGTCCGCCGACGGCCCATAAATCGACGGCACCGGGATGTCGCACATGCGCAGGTAGACCGACAGTTGCCCGCGGTGGTGCACGATGTGGTTGAAGATCATGCCGCGCAGAACGGCCGCTCTCGGCATGGTGAACATCGCCACTCCGCCGCCCAGCAGGGACCACGGCTTCATCATGGCTTCGTTGTCCGTAGCGGCCAAGGCTGCGCGGAACGCGGCCGCGGCCTTGTCGAACATCGCCAGCAGGTCGGCATTGTCTTTCGCCACCGGCGGCACGTATGGCGCGCCCCCTTCCGGAGCATAATCGAAGCTGTCGCTTTGCAGTGTCACCACGCCCCAATCGAGCATAGTGGCGATGTGCACCGCCAGGGCACCCATGTCGAATGATTTCGGGTGCGGCTTGTAACTGAATTTATCGTCGGGAATCCGCACCAGGCACTTACGAGTGGTTGCCATTTCCTGGTCGAACTCGGGAAGTAGAGCGTCGCTGATTTTCATTGGTTGTCCTCCAGAAGGAGATTCGCTTTTTATTCGCCTGACCAGTGTAGCCCGAACTTCGTCCGGAATCAAGAGGAAAAATGTAAATCGGCGCTACACCCCATCGCGGCGACGGACGGTGTATAG
>JAPKZC010000449.1 GCA_026394025.1 Candidatus Solibacter sp. | reverse complement strand
GGTTCCTGCGGAAGCACCAGGGCCGCCCGCTTTTCGAATCATATGAGGCGATGGCGCAGCGGTTCCCGCAAGGCTTGGCCGGAATGGAAAGACTACCGGAAGAAGTCTCGGGCGAGGTCAGCGCCAGCGAGGCCGTGGCGGTCTAGGGAGGCACCGATGGTAATATTCACGCTGATGTTCGCGGGTTTGATGTTGCTCAGCGCACAGAGCAGACGCCCGTTTGTCGCAATTTCCGTGATCGGGTGTGTCGCGGTTTTGGTTGTCGCGCCAACCCCGGCGCCAGGGCAACTCTGTCTGCCATGCATCATTCAGGCCGTGCTCGATACGGTCAGCAAGGTGATCGGGAACTGGCTCAATCTGATCACTGGAGTGCTGACAGATATCCGGAACTTCTACCAGCAGACCGTGTGGCCGCTGAATGTGATCAATCAAGCGAAAGCGCAGATCATGGCGATGATCGCGCAGTTTCGTGGGCGGATGCAGGGCATTTTCTCGACCAATCCCCACACCGCCACGCTGCCCAATCCCGCGGCGCTCGAGATCATCCTGCGAAACCGGCAGACCGGCGATCTCGGGTCAGTCGGCCAAGCCTACGTAAACGCGTTCCGACCCGTGCCGCAGGCCGGCCTCATGGCACCGCAGGATCGAGATATGACCGACATGGACGATGCGATGGCGCAGAATAATCTGAAAACGCTCAAGATGTCCGACCAGGCCCAGGACCTGATGCTTCAGGCTGCCGACCAGATCGAGAACCTGGCCGGCGATCCCGACATTAATCACATGGCGCCGGGCACTGCTGCGTTTCTTACTGCGTCCGCCGTGGTGGCTAGCGTCAAGAGCGAGGCGATCATGCAGAAGATGCTGGCTGCGGCTATGAGGCAGGAAGCGGCTCGCATCGCTCACGACAATACTCTCCGGAAGAGGAGGAGCGCGCTCGCGGTGCAACTCCAAAACGATATGACCAACATCCTGCAACGCAGGTGAAAGGATGACACGGATGAAAACGTATCTCGCCAAGATGTTCGGCTGGGTGAGGCTCCATACAATGGCCTTGGCCGTCCTGCTATTGCTCGCCGCGATCCTACCCCCGGTTCAGGTTCAGGGTCAAATCAGCCCGTGTTGCGCAATCCTGTCTGCGGGCCTCGGCACAATCAACAGCACTCTCGGTAGTGTCATCGGCGGCGGCTTGAGCTCGATTAACGGCGTTTTAACCACAATCCAGCAATTCGAGCAGCAAGTTGTCTGGCCGGTTCAGGCAATCGCGCAAGCGCGCGGGCTCGTCGGCGCCATCCAGGGCATCTACAACCAAATCAGAAACATCTTCAACATCCCGATATCGAGCGCAACGCTGGCTAACCCGAGGCAACTGGAAACCATACTCCTATCGCGTAGCCCCGGCCAGATCGGCAATACTCCAGGGGCCTACGGCGCAGTCTACGGGGTAGTGCCATTGCCACAGAATGCGTCGCCCCAAGTGAGGGACCAGGTTGATATGACCGATGCGGTCGCCCAGGATGCGCTGGAGCGGGCGATCGTGATCGATGCTATTGCGGACCAGGAACTGCAGGCCGCTGACCAGATCAACTCGAGTATCCAATCTGCGGCGCCGGGAAGCGCCCCCATAGTCGAGGCCCAAGCCGATGCGTGGCTGGTGCGCTCTCACGCGTACACACAGTCGGCGTTGGCGGACCTGATGCGCGTGCGCGCGATCGATCTGGCTAATAGCGGCGCCACCATGAAGTACGGCAGTTCAGGCGCCGTTGGCACGCATCAGGATGTGAACACGATTCTCAAGAGGCAGTAGGCGATGTTTTACTTCCAGAACCTCTTCAACACGGCCATGAACGGAATCGACGCGGGCGGCGCCACGGGCGGTGTCGTTCAGGTCGCGCAGTATATCCTCCTGGCCACGCTAATGTTCGGAATCTTTCAAGCCTGGGCGCAAGGCGGTGACACACAAATGCTGGGCGTCACGGGCGTGCGCTTTTTCGTGATGGGCTTGATTCTGGTGAACTACACGACAGTCTTCCGCGATGTGAACGGAATGTTCAATGGCGTCGCGAATTTCATCAACACCTCGACCGCCGGCGGCGGTGATGTGTTTGCGAAGTGGATGAACGATATCGGATCGTACTGGCAGACCAACGGGATGTCATCGCTCTGGGGCCTCATCACTGGCGCCCTCGCGAGTCTGCTGGAATCCATCCTGCTTTTCGTCGGATATTACATCGCTGGTACCGGCAGCAGCTCCGGCAGATCATCGCGCCAATGATGGAAAAGTGGCAGCCAGTGCTCGGCGTTCCGGCGACCGAATGCCGGATCAAGAAGATGAAAACCAGGTGGGGTACGTGTAACGAGGATGCCCGCCGGATCTGGCTGAACCTGGAATTGGCCAAGAAGCCGGTCCAATGCATCGAGTACGTGATGGTCCACGAACTCGTCCATCTGCTCGAACGTCACCACAGCGACCGTTTTGTCGCGATCATGGACCGGAATCTGCCGCAATGGCGTGTGCTTCGGCAGGAGTTGAATGCCGCGCCGCTGGCTCACGAGACGTGGAGTTATTGACGGCGCGGCTATTCCGGGGTGTCCTTATATACACAACAAAAGGATGCGCCCCGCTTGCCGCGAAGCGCGCCCTAAACGCACAGATCACCTGCCGGGGAAACCCGGCGTCAGAACGTGATCTTCAGACCGTATTCCAACTGCCGGCCGGTGCCGCCGTTTGCCTGCCGCAGCGCCGTTCCGAAAGCGGAATTGGTGACGTCCACGACCGGTTCCGACCGGTTCAGGCGGTTGGTCAGGTTGTAGGCCGAAAGCCGCAATTCGGACTTGATCCTCTCCGTGATGGCGAAGGTCTTGCCGAAATTGGCTTGGATGTCCCAGGAAATCGGACCCCTCACGTCGGGATACTGCAACGGGTTGGAGCGCTGTGTGTACGCCGGCAGGATGCTGAATTTGCTGGTGTCGAACCACCTTTGCGGAGTCGGGCTGTCCAGGTGCGGGTCTCCGGTGGCGGCCACGTTCGCAAAGGTGTAGCCCGAGTTATTGCCGCCCGTGGCCTGGGTCGAATACGGCCCAAATCGCAGGTAGTTCCCGGAACTGAAGTACCAGGCGGCGGTGGCGTGCCAGCCGCCCAGGATCAGATCCACAGCTTTAGGCGCAGTGGACATGAACTTCTTGGCTTTGCCGACCGGCAGTTCGTAGGATCCGGCCACGGACATCGAGTGGCGGGCTTGCGCGCTGTCCTGGTTGCTGAGTTTGTCCAGGTACATGGCCACGTTGTCGTAGTACGAGGTCTGATATTCCCGGCGGTAGTTGTACCCGACTAGGAAGTTGTACCCGCCGCGGAACGGCCTTTGCACTTTGACTTGCAGCGCCCGATACCGCTCCGTGCCGTCGCTCTTGTAGGCCTCCCACAGGCCCCCGTATTGCGGGTAGGGCGTAAGCAGCGTCTTTACCGCAACGTTCGGCTGGTTGCGCAGGGGTCCGGGGAAATCCTTCGCGGTCAGGTATTGGTAGAACGGATTCGCCACGTTGACGTCCATTTGGGATTTGTTCGCGTACATGATCCGCTCGTCGGCTACGTTGATATTCCGGGCATACGCCACGTCGCGGCCGAAGTTCATGAACAGCGTAACGTCGGCGACGATCTGGTTCGGCAACTGCCTCGATATGGTCAGGTTCATCCTGTCATTCACCAGACGCTTAAAGTTCTGGTTGGCCCAGGCAACGTTCGCCTCGCCCAAACCATAGTTCGTCCCGTAGCTTTTTCCCGGAACCGGCAGGAGCGGGTTGCCGGCGGGGAAGGGGTTGTTGAAAGTGGCTTGCGGGACCCCAGCCACCAGGGGTTGCGGGCTCTGTGAACCATCGAACCCCATGTAGGGCGCTTCCAGGAAGCTCACGTTCCCGAGCGCGGCGTAAGGGGGCAGGATGAAGTTCAATTCGCTGGGAGCCACGAAGCGCGCCCACCCGATTCGCAGCGCCGTCTTGTCGTTGAGCTTGATCGCGGCGCCGATGCGGGGCATGAACACAGTCTTCTGCGATGCCCAGATTCCCGGCTGGCTGTCGGACGTGTAAACCCACGAGCCGTTGTAGATGGGGGCCGCCGTGCGCAGCGCGGTCACCTGCGCCGGCATCGCCGGCGGGGTCTTCTGTATCGTCGCATTCGGCTGGGTCAGGTCAAGCCCCAGGGATGCGTAGTGATTGGGATCGTGCCACGGCGTGTCGTACTCCCAGCGAAGTCCCAGGTTCAAGGTAATGCGCCGGCTCAATTTGTAGTCGTCCTGGAGGTAGACCGCGTACATGGAGGTTTCCATGCCCTTGTTCGGCTTGTAGGTCATGGCGCTGTCGTTGTTGAGAGCCCCCAACAGGAGCGTGGCGAACTGGTTGCCGTACGACTTGGTGTTCGGGTTCTGGAACGTGTCCGCGGTGATGTTCGGCGTGAAGACGAACTGCTTGCCGCCACCCACGATGCTGACGCCGCCGGTGTGCCGCTGCTCGTAGCCGGCCTTCAGGAAGTGCGCGCCTCTTTGCTGCGACACCTTGCCGCTGTAACTCCAGCCGCCGGGGTGCTGGTACCAGCCCCTGTTGCGGCCCCAGGCGTCGCTGCCGATGGTCATCGGGACGAAGTACTCGGGCAGAGCGGCGCTGTCGTACGCCTTGTACCAGGGGTTGTTCGGCCAGATGGTCGCCAGCCCACCCTTCTTCGTCAAATCGTAGGCAGGCGCCGAGAAGTCGTCGTCCAGCCCCTGCTTGGTGAAATGGAAGTTGACCACGGTGCTGGCGTTGGCGGTGTAAACCGCATCTCCGGCGTAGGTCCACGCGTTCCGCAAACTGCCCTGCGGCACGTAGATTTCGGTCGAGGTCAGCTGCCTGGCGATGGTGTCCTGGTTGGTCTCGAAGCGGCTGAAGCGCCCGTAAACCCGGAGCTTGTCGTCGACGAACCAGTCCACCTTGTCCGAGAGGTTCCAGTAGTTCCATCTCTGCGTGGTGACGTCGGTGAAATTGTTCTGCCCGGTGACGTTGTCCGGCGTCTTGTTGGGGCTCAACAAGGCCTTCATCACCCGCAACCCAACCGGGTCGAAGCGAGACGCCGGCACAGCGTTGCCGGCGAACGGAACGCGGCTGACCTGGCCGGCCGCGTTCAGCGTGGTTGTGTACGGATCGAAGATGGTCCGCAGCGCGCCGTTGGTGTTCAGCGACTTGGAGAAGTCGCCCGTCTTCTCCAGGTCGGTCGGCATGGTCAGAAAGACGGCGGTCGGCGTGCGCGACTTCCACTGCTCGTAACTGAAGAAGTTGAACAGCTTGTTGCGGATCACCTTGTGGCCGACGGCGCCTCCCCACATGTTCTGGCGGTTGGCGGCAATGGTGTTGGCGGTCCGGTCCGTGACCGCGTTGAGCGCGGGGTTGCGTCCCAGGTAAAACACGCTGCCGTGGTACTCGTTGGTCCCGGACTTCATCGTCATGCTGATCGTGCCGCCGGCGCTGTGCCCGGCCTCCGCGTCCACCGCGTTCTGCTGAACGATGACTTCCTGCACCGCGTCGGAGTTCGGCACGTAGCTGGCTTTGTAGCCCGACCCGATGGGGCTGCCGTCCACCAGCAGATCGTTCTTCTTGTCGGTGCCCCCTCCCAGTTCCGTCGAGTTGGCGGCCCAGGAATGGTACGGCATCATCTCGGTTTTGCGAGTGTCCTGAACGGCCGGGTTCAGGAGGTCCAGTTTGAACGGGTTGCGGTCGAGACGGGGAATGTCGGCGGCCAGCTTCGAATCGACGGTGAGCCCGATGTTGGAGGAGTTGAACTGCACCGCCACGGGACTCTCGACAACCGTCACGGTCTCCGACACGCCGCCGGTCTTCAGTTCGGCGTTGACGGTGATGTCGCCGCGCGCCTGCGCCGCGATGTTTTGCTGGACGAACTTGGCGAAGCCGGACATCTGGACCGAGACCGTGTAAGAGCCGGGGTCCACGTAGTCGAAGCGGTAGAGCCCCGCATCGTTCGTCTGCCGGACAACTGCAACGTTGGTATTCACGTTCAGCAGGGTAACCGTCGCGCCTATGACCACGGCTTGGCTGGAATCGGTCACGATGCCCTGAATGGTGGCGCGGAACTCCTGGGCTGCGGCGGTTGGAGCCAGAAGTCCGATCAGGCAAAGCAAAAGCGCGAATGGCGAGAATCTCGATGCTCTCATGTCAGTTCCTCCATCCCATTTTGTTATGTGTGGTTTCGGCGCGGAGGGCGCCAAGTGGGAACGATGCTTGGGTTTGCGGCTGCTCATTTCCCCGAAGTTCTGCAAAGCATTCAGTCCGGTAGAAACGACCAACGCGTTCCCCTGGACAGTGCGACGGCGCGCAACGCCCGTGTTACATTTGGACAAACTGGGGCAAAGGCAGACCGCGTACGCTGAAGAAACACCCGTTCGACCCCTCGCACCGGAAGTCAAAGCCGATCCCCATGTGGGAGTGTAGTCCTGAAACGAACACTTTACAAGCGTCGATAATGAAATGACGCCAATGTTACAGTGAATATCACGTATGTAACGCGGTACTCCTTGCTTTCGGCGAAGGTGGCTCACAACGCTGGGTTTGACCGTAAGTCATTGCAGATTAAAGATATCAAGCGCGAAGATGCGATGCGGCCTGAAGGATCGCGATTGCCGCCCGCGGAGGCAACCGTCCGTTCCCAGGCCCTGCCGGGCCTACGCTGCCCGCGG
>JAPKZC010000253.1 GCA_026394025.1 Candidatus Solibacter sp. | reverse complement strand
CAGCGTCCGGAACTGGCCTCGCCCGATCGGTTCCTCGGGGCTAATCTGTGCGGAATCTGGGGCGACTGGCGCGCAGACCTCCTGATCCGCAGCGAATGAACAAGCCTGCTCTCTGGCCGCCGTCCCTGGGATAATTTGAACAGCGGAAGGGGCTTCTCATGAAACGAACGCTCGCCGGTTTGCTGCTGGTGCTGGGCCCCAAGCTGGCCGCCGTGCCGCCCATCGCCGCTTGGCGGCAAGAGATTCGCAGGACCCTGTTTGTTCCGGAGACGATGCCTCCGCTGGAAGCCAAGACCCATTCGACATTCGAGCCGGAACCTGGTGTGATCGCCGAGCGGATATCTTACTCGACGCAGTTCGGCATGCGGATCCCCGTCATCCTTTACAGGTCGAAGGCGAGCAAGGGGAAGGTCCCGGCGCTGATTGTGGTCAACGGCCACGGTGGGGATAAGTACAGTTGGTACGCTTTCTACTCCGGCATTCTGTACGCGCGCGCGGGCGCCGCGGTGCTGACCTACGATCCGCTGGGAGAAGGAGAGCGGAATGACCAGCGAAAATCCGGAACGCGCGCGCACGACAAGCTGGAGCGCAACCGCGAACTGGGCCGGCGCATGGCGGGGCAGATGATCATCGACGTCATGCAGGCGGTGAGCTACCTCGCCGCGCGGCCCGAGATTGACGCCGGAAGGATCGCCGCCATGGGCTACTCGCTGGGCTCCTTTGTGGTGGCCCTGGCGGGCGCCGTGGACACCCGGCTGAATGCCTGTGTGCTGGTCGGGGGCGGCAACCTGGACGGACCGGGGCAATCCTGGGACTTGTCCAAGCCGCTTTGCCAGGGCTTTCCGTATCAGGCACTCTCATTCTTAGGCGACCGTCCCGCGGCGCTGTACGTCATG
Organism: Candidatus Solibacter sp.; assembly: GCA_026394025.1. Taxonomy (GTDB): domain Bacteria; phylum Acidobacteriota; class Terriglobia; order Bryobacterales; family Bryobacteraceae; genus Solibacter. The sequence goes on along the minus strand of JAPKZC010000253.1, from coordinate 5,872 downwards.
CATGCTTCGCGCGGGGCGACGCACCTGTTCAACGGCCTCCAGGATGGCGTGGTGAACATCACAAAGGCCGGCGATTCTTATCTCCGTTCGCTCCAGAAGCGCGTTCAGGCGCAGGCCGGCGGGAAGCCAGCGTTTGAATTCGGATTCGCTCCGAACGCCTCGCACCGCCCGTACTTCGTGACCCGCCCGGTGGCACTGTGGCTGGAGCACCGGCTCGATTTTCCGAAGTGGGACGAAGGTGCGATCCGGTCCATGCCCGAGACGCATATCAGCGCGTGGGCAGCCAGGCAGGGCGTCGAAATCGACCGGGGCTATGCCACGGAACTAAGCGAGGGCGGCACCATGGCGCTGGCGGCCGGCGTGCCGGGGATCGAGCGGGCGAAGTTGAATGTCTTCCCGGATGAGGAATGGGCGGCGAATAAGGCACGCCTGGTGATCGAGGAGTGGGCGCGTCAAGTCCGTGCCCGTCTGGGAGTGCAGCCGTCGGCGATGCCCGCCGGATCGCTGTACCTTGTGCGCGAGGGCCGGCCCCAGGCGACCGTATTGGTTAGCCCGAACGCAACCGCGGACGAGCGCGAGGCGGCCGCAGAGTTGGTGGCTTATGTCGAGAGGTCCACGGGAGCGAAGTTGCCGGTGGCGGCCTCGGCCACGACCGGTGTGCGTGTGTACATCGGGGCTTCCGCCTGCCCGCCGCCGCTGTACGAGGAGATGCGGCTGGTGCGCCCATCCGGCTTCTTCATTCGCACCGCCGCCGCCGGGGCCCTGTGCCTGGGTGGAATGGGCAGCCAGGGCGCCTCGTTCGCCGTCTATGCGTTCCTGGAGGAATTCGCGGGAGTGCGGTGGTTGTGGCCGGGGAGGTTGGGCGAGGTCGTGCCGAAGCTGCGCTCGCTGGCTGTGCCCCCGACCCGCATCCACGCAGAGCCGGCTTTCGTCTGGCGGGACCTGGGGCCGCGCGGACCGCTCTGGGGGCCGCTGGATAAATGGCAGGCGGAGCGGAAACTCGGCGTTACCGAAGAGCACCAGCAGGCGCAGGCGCTTTGGGAAAAGCGCAACCGCTTTGGCGGGCTGAAGATCTACGGTGGGCACGCATTCGCTGAGATGTTGCCGCCGGCCAAGTACGGGCTCGCGCATCCGGAGTACTTCGCCCTGGTCGAAGGCAGGCGTGACAACAACCCGGGAGGCTTCGACGGCAAGCACGGCCGCCAGCCCTGCACTTCCAATCCCGACGTGATTCACATAGTGGCCCAGTACTGCAACCGCTTCTTCCGGGAGCATCCGGACTATGAAGCGTTCTCCATCTCGCTGAACGACGGCCGCGGTTTCTGCGAATGCGACCGCTGCCGCGCGCTCGACACCGGCGAGACGCAATTCGAAGGCTTGGACCCCGAGACCGGTGCGGCGGCCCGCTATCCGGTGATTACGGATCGCATCATCACCTTCGCCAACCAGGTAGCGGAACGCCTGGTTCGGGAACATCCGGACAAGAAGCTGATTCTCTTTGCCTACGGGCAATACAAGCAGCCCCCGAAGCGGGTCAAGCCGCATCCGAATCTGATCATCCAGTACACCATGCACGCGGCGTCCCACTGGACCCCGGCGCTCGCCGAACAGCAGTTCAATGAACTGGGCGCTTGGAGCGGCAGCGCGCGGCACCTGGCGATTTACGAATACTACATCCAGGGCAGTTTCCCGGACCTGCCCCGGCTGATGCCTGAGCTGATCCAGACCGGTGTGCGGCGTCTGTACGATCTCGGCTACCGCTATTACCAGACGCAGCATGGCGCCGGCTATGCGATCAACGGATTCAATTATTATCTGCTCTCGAAGTTGTTGTGGAACCCGGCGCTGGACGCCGCCACAATCCAGCGGGACTACGCGAAGAAGGGATTCGGGAAGGCCGCGCCCGCCGTCGCCAGGTACCTGGACCGGTTGGCCCGCCAGTGGAAGCAGACCGGCGGTACGCTGAGCTTGGACTTCGCTTCCATCAAGGACTACCAGCGAGTGCTCGAGGCGTACCCGTCCTCGTTCCTGAAGCTCTGCCGCGAAGATCTCGAGCAGGCCCGCCGCGCGGTGGACGGAGAGGAACGCGAGCGGGTGATGTTTCTCGAAAAGGGCCTGCGGTACACGGAGCTTACGCTGGCCGCTGTGGAGCAGACTCTGCCGCTGCTTGAATCGGGGTGGAAGTTCGGGCGCACCGTGACCGCCCCCTCCGGCGCCGTCCGGCAGGACTTGGACCGCGCAAGGGCCGCCTGGGAGGCGCGCGACCGGTACGTCGAATCGCTCAGGAACGATTTCGCGCTGGCCTATGTCTGGATCCGTTACAACGACTCACAGCGGAGATTTAACCCGCTGGTGAAGATGCGGGTGTGGCAGGGCAGGTGAGCCCGGCGTGCCGCCCCGTTTGCCGTGCTGCACAGCGCAGCGCAGCCAGTGGCAAGGCTGGAGTGTGTGGACAGGCTGCTCGCCAGCCGCCCTTTTCGACCTTTCCGTGGCCGCAATCGTGTGCCCGGCGTATACTGAACTCGGAAACTTTGATTCTGGGAGGGATCGCATATGCCGATTACGGTGAAGAAGATTGCTCTCTGGCGCAAGGACGTGGAAGACAAGCCGGGAGCCCTGGCCGGTATCCTAAAAACGCTGGCCGCTGCAGGCGCCGATCTGCAGGTCCTGATGGGGTACCGTTATCCCGGTGACCCAGGCAAGGCTGCTATCGAACTGCATCCCGTCGTGGGAAAGAAGTCCTTGGCTGCCGCACGGTCTGCTGGACTGCATGCCTCATCCATTCCCACCTTGCTGATTGAGGGTGACAACAAGCCTGGGTTGGGCGCCGTCGTCACCCGGGCGATTGCCGATGCGGGAGTCAATGTGGCTTTCTTTGTGGCACAGGTGATTAGCAGGAAATACTCAGCCATCATCGGCTTCGAGACCGAGGAAGATGCGCGTAGGGCGGCCAGTCTGATTAGGACGATTACGACCGGGAAGAAGAAGTGAAAGTCGCGGGGGCAGTCCGTCACCCACAACAGGCCCCGCCGTGGGTCGTGTCTGCTATCTGGTGTGGTGGCGGCGATTCAGGAAACGGCTCATCCGCCCCGTCTGAGATCCCGGTACGATTCCAGGCTCCACTCGCCTTCGGGCGTCGAGGAACGGCGGCGAAGTACGTACAGGTTTCCGTCACAGGCGCGGACTTTGAAGAAAGTGTTGTCCGGCCCATACCACTGATCGACCACCTCTTCGACAAAATACTCGCGGTCGCCCAATTGGAAACGGAGAGGTCGCTCATCCCCTTTTCGTCCCGAGTAGCAGACCACGTGCAGTCTCATCTTTCCATCATCGTCGCAGACTACCCTTCTGAGTAATCCTCCCATGTCACGCCCGTGCACCCAAGATCCAAAAAGTACTGCGAGTCCCGGAACCCTCGGGGGACTGCCCAGCGATGTTCCTGCGGATGGACCCTCCGCGGAATCTCACCGCCCGGTGCGAAAGCCCGTAGTGCTCAAACCGGGGATGACTCGCAGCGCATTTCGGAAGTAGAGTTTCTCCAAGACTTCCTCGGACAAGTCGAGACCATACACACTCCACATCCCGTGATACTTGCGGTCATGTTCGAAGTACTCGTCCGCCGTCTCGAAGATACGAAAATAAGTGCGGTACTCCGCGGGGCGCCAGGTGTCCTTGCCGAACATCACACGATCCTGGTAACGTTCAAACCACTGGCGCGCAAATCGCGGTTGCCGGCCCAGTTCCTCCACGACGGCTGAAACCTCGGTGTACACGTTCGGTAGTTTGTCCAACAATCTGCCGAGCTTCCCCAAGTCATTTCCGTACCAACCAAGATGGGCGTCAATGAAGGTGGTCTTGGGGTGGCGGGCAAAAAGGTTGTGCTGCTCGGCCATGAGCGCGTCGAAGGCCGGATAGCGGTCCGGAGGACGACCGCGCCCCGGATACAGCTTGAGTTCCAGCCACCGCTCGTTGTACCGATCCATGGGATCGAAGAGTGCGCGTGGCTCACCGGTGTGGATCAGCACGGGGATTTTCAATCGCGCGCACATTTCAAAGACCGGGTCGAACCGAGGATCATCGACTCGGATGCGTTGTCCCTTGCCGTCCTTCAAATCCATGCCGAAGTTCTTGAAGATTTTCAAGCCTTGGGCGCCGCTACCAACATCCTGTTCGAGCTGTCTGGCGGCCCTTGTTCCATACCCGGGTTCGTCGATGCTCGTGAAATCGATGTTGGCGAATACGACGAAGCGGTCCGGATACCGTCGTTTCAGGGCCGCGATATTGGCTTTCAGCCTCTCACCATACCCACCGCTAAGATTCACCATGATGCGCATGTTGAGCGCGTCCATCGCCTTCACCAGGTCGTCGACCAGTTCCGGCCGGCTGCCACGCTGGTGATTGTGCACGTCGATGAACGGGTATTTCGCCCGCTCCACTTGATGCTGAGGCACCACGAGAGTCGATTTCGGCTCGTAGTCCTCAATGGAGATGTTCTGGCCTGAGGCGGCCCAGGCGCCCAAGAAAAGCGTCAGCATGATCGGCTTCATAGGAGTGCTCCTGAAAGTATATGCGGAAAACAGGATGCCGCAAGATCGATCTGTGCGGGATCGGGAGGAAGATACACTGTTTCGGTATCCTTCGGGCTTCCTGTGCGGGCGTTGTGGTCTCCGCCGCCTTGGCTTGGCGGGCCCTGAGCAGCCGGTCGCGGAGTGCTTCCTCGAGGTCCGCGCACGCCTCGGGCTTGGTTTCGCGCACCTTTTGAAGCCGGTCGCGGGATGGCATGTGTAGTCTACTGCGCCACGTGTTGTGCTGCCGCTTTGGAGCGATGCCCCTACTGCTCGATTGCGGCCGCCCGCGTCACGCTGGATACCGAGCACGCGCTCGCCTTCGGTGACGGCTACCACGTTGCCGAGGGCCACACCCTCGTGGTTCCGCGTCTGCGCGTCCCCAGCATTTTCGATCTCGCGCCGGAAGTGCAAGCGGCCGTATGGAGTTTTGTTGACATCTGCCGCTATACCCTCGAAAACATCATGTATCTCATCACGGTGGGAACCCGGGACACGCACGCTCGCAAGGAGATCCTCGTCATTCTGGGAGCCTAGTGGAACCGCAACCCTTTACCGAACCGGACAGGGCTGACAACAAATCTCCTAGGTTCCGAGCGGTAGCTTCCAACCTGTCTTGAACAATTTCACAAAAGCGGATATAAGGATCAAGGGACCTTGCGAGTCAAGACGATATGCCAACCACAAGCCGCAGACGATTCTTGGGAGCGGCCGCTTTTCCGGCCATCCTCGGCGCCGCTCGGAAACAGCGGCCCAACGTGCTATTCATCGCCGTCGACGATCTCAACAACTGGGTCGGCTGTCTGGGTGGCCACCCCGACACGCGCACGCCGAACATTGACCGCCTGGCGGCGCGCGGTGTCCTCTTCACCCAGGCGCATTGTGCCGCGCCGCTGTGTAATCCTTCGCGCGCCAGCCTGTTGACCGGCCTGCGGCCTTCGGCGACGGGCGTGTACACCAATGCGCAACCGTTCCGTAGATCCACGTTGGGCCGCGACGCTATCACCCTTCCGCAGCATATGCGGGCAAACGGTTACCACGTGCTCGGGGCGGGAAAGATCTTCCACGGCGGCTTCCCGGACCCGCCCAGTTGGGACGAATACTTCCCTTCGCAGACCACCACTCAGCCGCTGGACCCGTTGCCGCCTGGCCGCCCGCTCAATGGCATTCCCAACACAGCCCACTTCGACTGGGGGCCGCTCGACGTGCCTGACCATGCCATGGGAGACTACAAAGTCTCAACCTGGGTCGGTGAACAACTCCACAAGAAACACGACCGCCCATTCTTCCTCGGTTGCGGCATCTTT
>JAPKZC010000064.1:17305-19991 GCA_026394025.1 Candidatus Solibacter sp. | reverse complement strand
CGCGGAAGCGGAGAAGGGCTGGCCGGCGCGGTGGAGTCCGCGAAAGTTGGCGGCCAGTGGGGAAAGCAGCGGGATTGCCCGGCGTGGCGGCTCAGCCCTCGGGAGCGGTGAAATCCAAGGCCACCATCTTCTTGCCGTCCACCACCTCGCGGATCGCCGTCCGCGTCACCGTGAACCCCAGCCCTCCAATGTGCGCGATCAGGGCGGCGCGTTCGAGCAGCCTCGGCGGGTGTGCCTGCAGAATCCCAAGCGTGCCGGGCAGAGGGCGCGCTGTCAGGCCAGCGGGGTTCTCTTGCGTCACCGTGAAGACCCGCCGCGCGATGCCGGTCATCGCGGCGACCGCGCGCCGCCAATCCACGTGCTCGAGCACCAGAATCACGATGGCCAGATCGAAGGGACCGGCGATGCGCGGCGCCTCGATGTCGTCAATGTGGGTTTCGGCGGCGAATCGCTCCGCGAGGCGAGCCAGGAAGAGCGGATTGGTGTCGGTGAAGACGGGGCGGTAAGGCGCCAGGGCGTCGGGCGCCCAAAAATCGAAGTACTGCCCCGTGCCCGCACCGGCGAACAGGATGCGAGCGCCGGGCGCGGGCGGGCGATCGCGGAAAAGTTCGGCCAGCAGATCTGCGTTCGCCTGCGGTTGGCCGGTGGCCGCCATGTGGCGTTCGTAGTCGTCCGCCGCGATGTGCGCGGCCCAGGCTTCGCGCAAGGTGCGGGGCATGGCGGTCAGCGGCGCACGCCGCGGCCGGGCGCCACGCCGGGGACGAGTTCGCCGCGGTCGACCACCAGGGTTCCATTGACCATGACGTACTGGAAGCCTTCGGAGTACTGCGCCGGCTTGTCGAAGGTGGCGCGGTCGGTAACCCGTTCGGGGTCGAAGATGGCCACATCCGCGTCGGCGCCCACGGCAAGGCGTCCCTTGGTCTTTATCCCCAGGCGGTCGGCGGGCATGACGGTCATCTTGCGGAGCGCGTCTATCAGACTGAGAGAGCGCTGCTCTCTGACGTAGCGGCCCAGCACCCGCGCAAACGTGCCGGCGGCGCGCGGGTGGCCCTTGCCTTCCTCCAGCACACCGTCGCTGGCCACCATCACCAGCGGGTGGGAGAGGGCGAGCCGGACGATCTCCTCCGGGATAGAGTGTATGGCGGCGAACCCGCCCTGCTTGCGGTAGAGGGCGAAGCTCTCGGCGGTGAGGCGCTCGCCGGTCAACGCCCATTGCAGGTCGCCGAACGTGATGCCACCCTGCCGCGCCTGCCAGCCGTCGGCAAAGATCGCGCTCGCCAGGTCCGTCATGCCCGCGGTGTACGGGTAAGCTTCGGTAGTGAGATCGAGGCCGCGGGCACGCGCCCCCTGGATCATCTCCAGGCAGAGCGCCGTTTCGCGCAACCCCATGCTGGTGATGTGCACGACATGGACCGAAGCGCCGGTGGCGGCGGCATCGGCGATCATTTCCTGAAGGGCGTCGATAACCCCGGGCTCAACCGGCCCGCCGTTGCGCATGTGAACGAACACCGGGACTTTTCGCGCGGCCGCCAGGCGGAACAGGCTGACCACTTCGGCGCGCGATTCATGCGGCAGGTACGCGATACCGAGTCCGATGCCGGGGGCGCCTTCGTCCAGGCCGCGGCCCACGCGGTCCAGGATCTGGCGGAACTCCTCCGGCGTGGCGGCGCGCTCCACCGCACGGTCGCGCGGCAGCAGCGTGCCGCTATCGTGCATTACGGCGATACGCGCCGGGATATCGCCGCTGGTGGCGCCGTAATTGATCAGCGCGTGCCCCTCACGCTGCGCGTACCAGCCCGCGACGGGGTGGACGCCGACTTCGAGCTCCAGAGCCGTGGTGACGCCGTCGCGCGCCTTGAAACGGTAGTTCTCCGGCGTCTGCCCGTGGGAATGCAGGTCAATGAAGCCGGGGACCACGACCAGGCCTTTGGCGTCGATTGTGGTACGTGCCGCCAGCGGCGTGGCGGAGACGGCCGCGATTTTGCCACCGCGGATACCGATGTGGCGCACCGCATCGAGGTTGCTGGCCGGGTCCAGCACGCGCCCATTGGCGATGGCCAGATCGTAGGTCTGCGCGAAAAGGGGAAGAGCGAAGAGCACAAGGGCGAGGCGCATGGGGAAATTGTAGCAGTGGGGGAAAAAGAGAGCGAGTCCGAGCTTCGCTCGGATGCACAAGGCAGAGCCTTATGCCACCGGCGGTGAAGTGCACTATGCTGGAAGCCTATGATGAAATGGCTTCTGGTATTCGCGACCGCCGTGTCGCTCTACGCCGCCGATCCGAAGGCCGGCGTTCTTTCGGCGATGGAAACCTGGAAACAGGCGGTTTTGAAGAAGGACGCGGCGGCGCTCGACCGTCTGCTGCATGCGGACCTGCTCTACAGCCATTCGGATGGCCGCACTGAAACCAAAGCCGACATACTGAAGGCGCTGCCAGACATGCAGTCCCTGACCTTCGGTGAGAACAGCGTCCGCGTCTACGGCAACACCGCGCTGGTGAAGGGCACGATGGACATCGTGCTCAAGGCCAACCTGGCGACGACGCTGAAGCTGAGTGTGCTGCAAGTGTGGCTGAAAGGCCCCAAGGGCTGGCAACTGGTGGCGCGCCACTCCAACCGCCTACCCTAGGGCCAGGGCCTGTTCGAGATCGGCGACGATGTCTTCCGGCGCTTCGATACCCACCGAGAGC
>JAPKZC010000064.1:12106-17265 GCA_026394025.1 Candidatus Solibacter sp. | reverse complement strand
CTGTCGCGAATGCCCATGCGCTCGCGATGCTTCGGGGAGAGTTCGCGGTGAGAGCTCATCACCGGATAGAGCATCATGCTGTGCACGTCACCGAGGGAGGTGGCGCGCACAATCATCCGCAGCGCGTCCATAAAGCGAAACACCTCTTCCCTGCCCGCACCGCGGATCTCGAAGCTCACCATGGCACCGTAGAGCCCCGCTGGGAACAGGCGCCGGATGGCAGCCGCGTCGGGGTGCGCCGGATCGCCGGTGAAGTAGACCCGCTCCACGCGCGGCTGGGCGGCCAGCCACGCCGCCACGCGGCAGGCGTTGGCGCACTGCCGCTCCATACGCAACGGGAACGTCTTGATGCCACGCATGGTCAGGTAGCTTTCAAAGGGGCCCAGCACCGGGCCGATAGTGCGGCCCAGGGCGCGCAGCGAATCCGCATGCCGGCGGTTGGTGACCACCACACCGCCCAGCACGTCGCCGTGGCCGGCCAGGTATTTGGTCACGCTGTGGACGCTGAAGTGCGCGCCCAGTTCGAGCGGGCGGGCGAGCAGTGGCTGCTCTCCATCACGATGCACCCCGGCTGGGCCTCAGCCACTACCGCGCGCAACGCCTTGAGATCGCAGATGCCGGCGAAGCGGACGCTCACGCCCGCGGGCTCAAACACGTTCATCAGCAGGCCCACGGTGGCGCCGTACATGGCATCCGCCGCCACAATGGAGCGGCGGCGGTCGGTCAGCGCGCTCAGAATCGCGGTGTGCAGCGCCGCCATGCCGGACGCGCAGGCCAGGGCCGCATCACCGCCTTCGAGCGCGCACATCAATTCTTCCAGCGCGCCGGTTGAAGGATTGTCGTGGCGGGCGTAGCAATAGCCCTGCTCCCAGCCGCCGCAGACGCGGTCGAGCTGTTCCATGGACTGGTAGAAGTAGCTGGTCGCCGTGTGAATCGGGGTGGTAACGGGAACGTGCCCGCCGGCGCGCTTGCGGTCGCCGGAGTGCACTGCTTTGGTGTGAATGTTCAAGGCCTACTTCCTCTTCCAGCGCACACCGCTTTTGGTGTCCTCAAGGATGATTCCCTGCTCCAGAAGCTGATCCCGAATGCGGTCGGAGAGCGCGAAGTCGCGGGCCTTCTTGGCCGCGCTACGCTCCGCCACGCGCGCTTCGATCTCGTTATCGGAAAGCTCGCCGGCCTTGACGCTGGGCGTGAGCACGTCGAAGATGGAATCGAACAGGCTGAGAAACCCGAGCGCGGCTGCCGCGTTCCCGGAGCGGAACTCGCCCGAATTCATGGCGCTGTTGGCTTCACGCACAAACTCGAAGACCGCCGCCAGGGCTTCTGCTGTGTTGAGATCGTCGTTGAGACTGGCGGTGAACGCCTCTGACGCCTGCGCGGTGCGCGCCGCCAGTTGCTGGTTCAGGCCTTCAGCACAGGGGTCGGTTTCCAGGCGGAGTTTGAAATTCCGCAACCGGTCGATGGCAATCGCCGCCGCTTTCAAACCGTCCAGGGTGAAGTTGAGCGATTTGCGGTAGGGCACCGCCGCCAGCACGTAGCGTATGGACTCTGGCGCATGCCCTTTGCCCACCAGGTCGCGAAGCGTATAGTAGTTGCCCAGCGACTTGGACATCTTCTGCCCCTCCACCATGAGGAACTCGACGTGCAGCCAGAAGCGCGAAAACGGTTTGCCGGTCAGCGATTCGGATTGCGCGATCTCGTTTTCGTGGTGCGGAAAGACCAGGTCGACGCCGCCGGCGTGGATATCCAGCGTCTCTCCCAGATACTTGATGGCCATCACGGAGCACTCGATGTGCCAGCCGGGGCGCCCCGGACCGATCGCGGTGTCCCAGAAGGGCTCGCCCTCCTTGGGCGTCTTCCAGAGCGCAAAATCGCGCGCGTCGGCCTTCTCATACTCATCGACATCCACGCGTGCGCCGGGCAGATTGCCGCTGAAATCGTTGTGCGAGAGCTTGCCATACGGCGGGAAGCTGCCGATTTTGAAGTAGACCGAACCCTCCGTGGTATAGGTATGTTGGCCATCGCCCAACCGCTGGATGGCCTCCACCATATCGGGAATGTGCCCGGTTGCAGGCGCCAGCCGTTCCGGCCGCTCCAGCCGCAACGCGGCGCAATCTTCCAGGAAGGCTTCCGTATAGATTTTGGTGTACTCGTCGAGCGACTGGTGGCGGGCCACGGCGTTGCGAATTATCTTGTCGTCCACGTCGGTGATGTTCATCACGTGGTTCAACTGGAAACCGTTAGCGCGCAAACACTTGCGCAGCAGGTCCACAAACGTGAAAGTGCGGAAATTGCCAATGTGGGCAAAATCGTAGACCGTGGGTCCGCAGGTGTACATACGGACGGTGTTGTCGCTCGCCGGAGTGAATTCCTCCACCTGCTGAGACAACGTGTTGTAGAAGCGCAGCGCCATAAAGAAAGGGGGAACTCTCATCCTATCAGACGCGCGCCGCCACACGAACCACGACGGGCAACGATCGCACGTCCGGGCAGGACTTCCGGGCATCATTCAGACGAAGCAGATTGAGATCGTGTGCGCGGTTGCCGCGCTGCGTCCGGCGAGCCAACGAGGCGGCACGCCGCGCGCATTGCCCGGCAATACAAATCCCACTCCGCGAGGCGATCCTGGCAGTAGTCGCAGACCAGAAGGTGCTCCTCCACCGGCACGGTTTCCGGGTCGGCCAAGCGGCGCAGACTGTAGGCTTCCAGATCGTGGTCCGCGATGTGATCGGTGAGCATTTCGGATGCCGGTGTCTATTATGCATCCGCGGGCGCGCATTGGCAAACAGTATAGTACGGAGCATTTTGAATCCCCACAGAGTCCCTCGACATCATATATCTTGAAAGCGAGATATATGAGCGACACAACGCATCACCCGAAGATCCTCGTTCTGGCAGGCAGCGCACGCCTGGATTCCCTTAACCGTAAGTTGGCGCGCCAAACCGTTGAAGCGCTTCGCAGTGCCGGCCTCGAAGCGACGCTAGCCGACCTGCGCGACTTTTCCATGCCAATGTACGATGGTGACCTGGAAGCCGGACAGGGTCTCCCACCCGCCGCCAAGGCGTTGAAGGAACTGGCGCGCCGGCATGACGGCTTCGCGATCGCGTCGCCGGAATACAACGGCTCGTTCCCCGCCCTGCTGAAGAACGCCCTGGACTGGATCTCGCGGCCGGAGCAGGGTGAACACCCGCTACAGGTTTTCCGTGGCAAGGTGGCGGCCATCCTGAGCGCATCCCCTGGACCCGGCGGCGGCCGCCGCGGACTCCGCCACTTGCGCGAATTGCTGGAGATGATGTCGGTGAGTGTGGTTCCGCGGGAACTGGCCATCGCCCGAGCCAGCGGAGCGTTCGACGCCGACGGTCGCCTGACGCGGCCGGAAGATCTCACGGGTTTGCAGGAACTGGCGGCGGCACTGGCGCAATCCGCCGCGCAAAGACAAGAAGCAGCAGTTTGAAGGAGCACTCACATGATCGCGATTCGCAAGAGCAACCAGCGCGGCCATGCCAACCACGGGTGGCTGGATAGTTACCACACCTTTTCTTTCGCGGCTTATTACGATCCCAAACACATGGGTTTCGGACCGCTGCGCGTAATCAACGAAGACCGCGTCAGCCCCGGCAAGGGATTCGGCTCGCATGGACACGAGGACATGGAGATACTCACCTACGTCCTGAGCGGCGCCCTGGCCCACAAGGACAGCATGGGGAACGTCGAGACGCTGTATGCCAACGATCTACAGCGCATGAGCGCGGGCAGCGGAATCGTGCATAGCGAGTTCAACGGGTCCCACACGGAAGCGGTGCATTTCCTTCAGATCTGGCTCGAACCGGCGGCCAACGGCTTGACGCCGAGTTACCAGCAGTTGAGCCTGACCGAAGATCAGAAACTCGGCAAGCTGGTCCTGGTGGCGTCACCCGAAGGCGGCGGGCCGCTGACGATTCACCAGGACGCACGGGTCCTGATCGGTCAGGTGGAGGCCGGTCAGGAACTCCAATACGAATTGCGGGCGGGAGGGAAAGCTTGGGTTCATGTGATCCGCGGCGCGGCCGCGGTCAGCGGCGAACCGCTGGCCAGCGGCGACGCGGCGGCCGTTACCGGAGAACCCTTGGTGACGCTTACCGGGATCGATGCGAATACCGAAGTGCTGATATTCGACCTGGCGTAACCTCGTGCAAAGTGCCTCAGGCTACCCGCGGACTGCGCTCGAGATCCGGTGGGGGCATCTGCGGAGATTCCGGACCACGGCCGCCGGAAGGCCGGGTTCGTCACCCACAAATAGAACGCGGGGATGTGGGGTTCGGCAGGCCTGGTTATGGCGCCACCACCGTTCGCGCCAACGTGCGCCAGGCGGCGATTTCGTCTTCCATCCCGAGCGCTTGCAGGTATTCGTGGTCACCCGAGGGCGGCCGGTCACGCGATGCGCCGGCAGCAGTGGGCTCACGCTCATGGGCCAAGCGGTTCGCGAAATACACGGCGGCAGGCGCACCGAAGGGGGGATCGTCGCTCTCGTGAACAGAGGGTTGGTGGTGCCGCGCGACCGCGAAAACGACCGTCTGGGGCAGCCCCCACAGTGAGAGAAGATAGGCTGCAATCTCGGCGTGCGAGGCGCCGAGCACTTGCTCTTCCGCTGCATGGAAAGAGACACGCCCGCCAATCGTGAGGCGCCGGATCTGCTCGCACTCGCGGGGCAGGCGCGAGGCCATCACGAGTTTGCCGGCATCATGCAGGAGACCGGCGACGGTGGCCGCGGGCCGGGCGGCTTTCGGCAACGGAAGCCGGGCCGCAATCGCGGCGACGTGATGTGAATGGCCCTGGATCCCGTCCAAAGAGAACCCGTCGATGTGGCGCCGCGGCTGGAAGGCGTGGAAAACCTCGGCGGCGATCACCAGTTGTTTCAGCAGATCGACCCCACGAATCAAGACGGCATGCTGGATTGTGGTCACCTCCTGCGACCTTCCAAAGAATGCCGAATTGGCCATCTGCATGACCTTGGCGGCGATGGCGATGTCCCTTGCAACGATGTGCCCGACCTCTGAAACCGGCATATCTGGATCTTCCAGTGCCCGCATGAGCGCGGCGGCGGTGCGTGGCAGGCAGGGCAACTCACCAACTGCACCGACAATTCTGCGGATGGTCTTGTCCTGGAGGGCGTTGGTGA
>JAPKZC010000064.1:11559-12038 GCA_026394025.1 Candidatus Solibacter sp. | reverse complement strand
CCACCGAAAGGGCCCCCACGATGGACTCAATCTCGCCCTCGCCCGACTGCATGATGCGCACGGCGGACGGAAAACGGTCGCGGACGCGCTCGAGAAACTGGGCGCCGTCTATTCCCGGCAGGCGCATTCCCGTGACCACCACGTCGAAAGGGCAGGCCTCAAACATTCGCAGCGCGGCGTCGGCCCGGCTGGCGAACATCATCTCCCAAGCTGCCGGTTGCGGCGGGAGGAGGCGTCGCAGGCCTTCGAACTGGCTGGGCTCATCGTCCACAAAGAGAATGCGCTTCATGGTTCCTTGCGTGGCGGACCTGGCAGGTCCCTGCTTCTGCATATCGGCAGGAGCTCATGTTTTCTTGAAGGTCCGCCAGTTCAGGCGGTTGATGAACCAAGGCGTTACCAGACCAGCTTCGGCTTCTTCCGTCCGCGCGGGGTGACGCCCATCAGGATGTCCTGGCTATTGAGGACGACCTGGCCCTCGC
>JAPKZC010000064.1:0-11504 GCA_026394025.1 Candidatus Solibacter sp. | reverse complement strand
GCATCATGCGGCGCGCCTTGACGTTATCCACGAGGTACTCCGCCAGGATCTCGTCGCGGATGCGGCGCATCAACTCCTCGTCGTCTACCGGGAAGATCACCTCCACGCGGCGGTTGAGGTTGCGGGGCATCAGGTCGGCGCTGCCCAGATAGACTTCCTCTTTTCCGCCGTTACGGAAATAGAAGACGCGGCTGTGCTCCAGGAAGCGTCCCACGATGCTGGTCACCCGAATGGTCTCGCTGACGCCGGTGACCCCCGGCCGCAGGCAGCAGATCCCGCGGACCAGCAGATCGATCCGGATACCCGCCTGCGAGGCGCGATACAGAGAGCGGATCACCTTGGGATCCACCAGCGCGTTCATCTTGAAAACCAAGTGGCCTTTGCCGTCTCTGGCGTGATGCTGGATCTCGCGTTGGATCAGGGCTTCGATCCGCTGGCGAAGGTTGACCGGCGCCACCAGCAGCTTCTGGTAGTCCCGCTTGGCCGAGTAGCCGGTGAGAAAGTTGAAGAGATCGATAGTGTCGGCGGCAATCTCCGGATTGCAGGTGAACATCCCGATATCGGTGTACAGGTGCGCAGTCACCACGTTGTAGTTGCCCGTGGCCAGGTGCAGATACGGGCGGATGGCGTCTCCCTCGCGCCGGAGCACCAGCGCCGCCTTGCAGTGAATCTTCAATCCCAGCAAGCCATAGACCACATGGCAGCCGGCCTTTTCCAAAGTCTTGGCCCACTCGATATTGCTCTCTTCGTCGAAGCGGGCCTTCAACTCCAACAGTACGGCCACCTGCTTGCCTTCTTCGATCGCCTCCAGCAGCGCTTCCACCACCGGCGAATTGCGCCCCACCCGGTAGAGCACCACTTTGATGGCCAGCACGTCAGGGTCGCGCGCCGCCTGGCGCAGAAAATCCACCACCGGCTGAAACGATTGGAACGGGTGATGCAGCAGAATGTCGCGCCGCCGGATCAGCGTAAACATATCCTCCTCATCCGTGGTGGGCTTGAGTTCCGGAGGCGAAGTGGGCAGAAACGGCTTGTACTTCAGGTCGGGGCGGTCGATTCGCGCCAGCGCGAATAGACGGCTCATGCCCAGCAGCCCCTTGCCCCGATAGACCTGCCCGTTTTCCAGTTCGAGGTTGGCCTTCAGGATCTGCAGGATGTGCTGCGGCATCTCCTGATTCACCTGCAAGCGCACCACGCTGCCAAACTTGCGCTGCCGCACGCCCTCCTCGATGGTTTCGAGGAGATCTTCGGCTTCCAGTTCCTTGATCTCGATATCGGCGTCGCGCGTCACGTGGAACGGGTGCGCGTCGATGATTTTCATACCGGGGAACAGGGCGTCAAGATTGGCCGCAATCACCTCTTCAATCCAGACGTAGGATTCCTGGCGGTGGGTGCGCTTGCGTTTGTTGGCGGAGCGGTGCCAGTGCGTCACAGGCACCAGCGCGGGCAGCGAGTCGGGCACTTTGACGCGCGCGAAACGCTCGTCGGCGCCCGCATCGCGGATCAGAACGGCCAGGTTGAGGCTCAGATTGGAGATGTGCGGAAACGGCCGTCCCGGGTCAAACGCCAGAGGCGTAAGCACTGGAAAAATGATCTCCGCAAAGTACCGCTTGCACATCTGCAATTGCTTGCCACTGAGCTCATGGTACGGGACGACATGGATGCCGGCCTCGGCGAGGGCGGGCATCAGTTCCTTTTCGAGGCACTGGTGGGCCGCTTCCGCCAGACGCTTCCCTTCGCGCCGGATGGCCAGCAGTTGCGCGTTCAGGCTCATCCGGTCCGGACCGAATTCGTCGATACCGGCATCCAACTGGGCATTCAGGCTGGCCACGCGGACCATGAAGAACTCATTCAGGTTGGAGCCGACGATGGCCAGGAACTTGATGCGTTCGAGCAGCGGATTGGAGGCGTCACGCGCCTCCTCCAGCACGCGCCACTGAAAGCTCAGCAGGCCGAGTTCGCGGTTCACGTAGAGAGTGGGATCGTCCAGGTCCCTCACCGGCGCCTGGGTCTTCTTCGGCTTCGGCGGGGGAGCTTTGGCGGTTGAGCGTGCGGCCATCACTAACTAGACTAGAACAGTTATGGTGGGTTCGGGGTGGGAGCACAGAGCCGGGAGAGGAGGCGAGGCGAGGCAGGAGGCCCACCCGTTCGGTTGATTGGCAGGAACTAGGATACAAAAGTGTAGAATACTGCTAAAGGAGATGGCGTGGAATCTGGAGCAAGGCGACGGCAACGGGTCCTTCCCGGCTCGTGTGTTGCGTACTATTGAACGGAAGGAAGCGTTATAAGATTGTGCTCCAGAAGATGGGAGAACATGTTCGCGCTGGCACCGGCTTCGGTCAGGAAGGGAGGTTGCGTGAGAGACACGAAATACGCTAGAGAACTGCGCGAACCAGGGGTGAAGAAATGGCCCACCGGTTCCGAGGCAAGGATCGAACGCCTGCTGATCAAGAAGTCCGGGACAGAAGAGATCCGATTTTCCTGGTGGAAGGACGATCGCCTAGCCACACGGCCCCTTGATCTATCGGAAGAAGACCTTCTTGTGTTATTCGAAGACGCGATCGCCAAGGACATTTTCACCACCGAGTTCAAGGTGCGGCTCAAGAACTTGCTGTAATGAGGACGGGAAGTTCCGTCTGCTCGACGGCGTCCCTCACCACCCCCACCCCGCCAGCGCGTCCACCTTTCCCCGCGCCGCGCCGGAGTCGATCGACACCACGCCGAGTGCCATTGCCTCGAGGAAAGTCCCCGCTTTCCCCGCGGCCACCAATGCCGCGGCGGCGTTCACCAGCACGATATCCCGCTGCGGACCGCGTGCGCCCGCCAGCACGCTGTTGGCGATTTCCAGGTTCACTTGACGGTCCCCGCCGCGCAGGTCGTCCGCCGTCGCCGTATGGACGGCAAAATCGGCAGGCTCCAGAGTGCGCGCTTCCACGTTGCCGTCGCGGACCTCCCAGGCCGACGTCGCTCCCGTAGTCGTGATCTCGTCCAGTCCATCGGAGCCGTGGACAACGAAGCCGCGTTGCATACCGAGCGCGGCAATCGCGCCCGCCATCAGTTCCGCGGCGTGGAGGGAGGGCGCCCCGATGAGCTGCGCGGTAGCGCCAGCCGGGTTGGTCAATGGGCCGAGCAGATTGAACACGGGGCGCATTCTAAGATCGACGCGCACCGGTTGGGCGTGCTTCATGGCGGTGTGGACCGCCGGGGCAAAGAGGAATCCAATACCCACCTCGCGGATGGCACGGGCCGTGGCGGCGGGCGGCAAATCGATCCGTATGCCCCAGGCTTCCAATAGATCGGCGCTTCCGCACTGACTGGAAATCGAGCGATTGCCGTGCTTGGCTACGTGCACTCCGGCGCCCGCCACCACGAACGCGGCCACGGTGGAGATGTTAAAGGTATTGGCGCCATCGCCCCCCGTGCCGCAGGTATCGAGCAGGGTCTCGCCCGCGAGTCCGGCGTCGATGGGGACGGCCATCTGCCGCATGGCGCGCGCAAATCCCACCAACTCGTCGACGGTTTCGCCCTTCATCTTGAGGGCGATCAGGAAAGCGGCGATCTGTGGATGGCTGGCCTCGCCGCGCAGGATAATCTGCATGGCGGCTTCCGCATCCGCGGCAGGCAGACTCTGTTCGGCGACGAGGCGAATCAAGTACGGCAGAAGGGACATGATATATTGGGTTTTCCGTAGGCTAGCACAAGCGATTCCATGAAAATTCACGAGTATCAGGCAAAGGCCATCCTCGGCCAATACAATGTACCTGTGCCCCGAGGCCATGTGGCGTACACGGCGGAAGAGGCGGAAGCGGCCGCCAAGACGCTCGGCGGCTCGGTGGTGGTGAAGGCGCAGATTCACGCCGGCGGGCGCGGCAAGGGCGGTGGCGTCAAGGTGGCGAAGGACGCCGCCGAGGCCGCCGAACTGGCGCGCCGGATCATGGGGATGACGCTGATCACCCACCAGACCGGTCCCGAAGGGCGCGTGGTGCAGCGCCTGCTGATCGAGGAGACTCTGCCTATCGAGCGCGAGTTGTACCTCGGCATCGTGCTGGACCGCGTTCAGGGCAAGCCCGTATTCATGGCTTCGGCGGCGGGCGGCATGGACATCGAAGAGGTCGCCGCCAAGACGCCGGAACTGATCCTGAAGGAGCCCATGGAGTTCCCGGGTCTCAGCCCTTATCAGGCACGCAAGTTAGCCTTCGGCATCGGTATCCCCGCGGCGAGTGTAAATGGGGCGGTGGCGGCGATGACGGCGCTCTCTAAGGCCTACTATGCGACCGATGCGTCGCTGGCGGAGATCAACCCGTTCATCCTCACCAAGGACGGCAAGGTGTACGCGCTCGATGCCAAAATCACCTTCGACGACAATGCGCTCTACCGCCACAAGGAACTGGTGGAACTGCGCGATCTGAACGAGGAAGATCCGCTCGAAGTCGAGGCTTCGCGTTACGGGCTGAATTACATCAAGCTGGATGGTACGGTGGGCTGCATGGTCAACGGGGCGGGCCTCGCCATGGCCACCATGGACATCATCAAGTTCGCGGGAGGCTCGCCGGCCAACTTCCTGGACGTGGGCGGCGGCGCCAGCGCCGAACAGGTCAAGAACGCGTTCCGCATCCTGCTCACGGATCACCATGTGAGGGCGGTGCTGATCAACATCTTCGGCGGCATATTGCGCTGCGATACGCTGGCTGCCGGCGTGGTGGGGGCGGCGCGCGACCTGAATATTCAGGTGCCCATCGTGGTCCGCATGGAAGGCACCAACGTGGAACTCGGACGGCAGATCCTGCTGGACTCCGGCCTCAATTTCACGGTGGGCGCGGACATGTTGGACGCGGCGGAAAAGGTAGTCAAACTGGCCGCGGCGTAAGAGGAATTAATGAGCGTACTGGTAGATAAGAATACAAGATTGATTGTCCAGGGATTCACCGGCAAGGAAGGCACGTTCCATGCCCAGCAATCCATCGCCTACGGCACCAACGTGGTGGGCGGCGTGGTGCCCGGCAAGGGCGGAAGCAAGCACCTGGATCTGCCGGTGTTCGATACCGTGGAGCAGGCGGCGAAGGCAACCGGCGCCAACGCCACGGTGATCTTCGTGCCGCCGCCGTTCGCCGCCGACGCCATCATGGAAGCGGCCGATGCGGGGCTGCCCCTGGTGGTATGCATCACCGAAGGCATCCCGCCGCTGGATATGGTGAAGGCCTGGCAGTTCCTGGCAGGCCGCAAGACGCGCCTGATCGGGCCCAACTGCCCGGGCATCATCTCGCCTGGAAAATGCAAGATCGGCATCATGCCGGCCTCCATCCACCTGGAGGGCCATGTGGGCGTGGTATCGCGTTCAGGCACGCTGACCTACGAAGCGGTGGGGCAGTTGACCAAGCTCGGGATCGGCCAATCCACCTGCATCGGGATTGGCGGCGACCCCATCACCGGGACCAATTTCCTGGACGCGCTGGAGTTGTTCAACGCGGACCCGGACACGCACGCCATCATCATGATTGGCGAAATCGGCGGCAACGCCGAGGAGACCGCGGCGGCTTATGTGAAGGCCCACGTGAAAAAGCCGGTGATCGGTTTCGTGGCTGGACAGACCGCGCCGCCGGGACGCCGTATGGGACACGCGGGCGCGATTATCGCCGGCGGCTCAGGCAAGGCGTCCGACAAGATCAAGGCCATGGAAGAGGCAGGCATCACGGTCTGCCCTACCCCGGCCGATTTGGGGAAGAAAGTTCAAAGCCGCTTATGAGTGTCGAACGTACGTTTTCCATTATTAAACCCGATGCCGTTGCAGCCGGGCAGGCCGGAGAAATCCTGGCCCTGATTCAGCAGGCCGGCTTCAAAATTGTGGGCCTGCGCATGACAAGGCTCTCTGAAGCCCAAGCCCAGGGTTTCTACGCGGTGCACAAGGAGCGCCCCTTCTATAGCGGCCTGGTCAGGTTCATGACCGAGGGGCCGATAATCGTGATGGCGCTGGAGCGCGAGGACGCCGTCAAGGGTCTGCGCGAAGTAATGGGAGCCACCAACCCGGCCAATGCCGCCGAGGGCACCGTGCGCAAGCGGTTCGCCGCCAACATCGAGCGCAACTGCATTCACGGGTCGGACGCTCTGGAGACGGCGGCGGTAGAGCTGGCCTTTTTCTTCCGGACATCGGAATTGCTGTGAGGTAGCAAGGGCGGGATTATGAGCCGCGACTGTAAGGGATAGGAATCGTCATGGGAATTATTGTCGGAATTGTCGCTGAAGCATCGCCGGGCGAACGCCGGGTCGCGATGGTCCCGGGCGCGATTTCCGTCTTCAACAAGACGGGAATCGAACTACTCATGCAGCCGGGCGCGGGAGCCGAAGCCGGCTTCCCGGATGCCGAATATGTGGAGAAAGGCGTGCGCCTCGCGGGCAGCCGCGAAGAGGTGTTCGCCGCCGCCGAAGTGATTTTGCAGGTGCGCAGCGTGGGCGCCAACCCGGAGACCGGGGCGGCCGACCTGGCGCTCTTGCGGCAGGGCCAGACGGCCATCGGCTTCGGCGAACCGCTCTCCGCTCCCGACGCGGCGCGCTCCCTGGCGGAACGCGGCGTGAGCTTC
Source organism: Candidatus Solibacter sp. (assembly GCA_026394025.1). Classification (GTDB taxonomy): domain Bacteria; phylum Acidobacteriota; class Terriglobia; order Bryobacterales; family Bryobacteraceae; genus Solibacter. The sequence continues at coordinate 4,929 of JAPKZC010000064.1, read as the reverse complement.
CTTTCCATGGAGCTGATGCCGCGCATCACACGCGCACAGAGCATGGACGCGCTGTCCTCCATGGCGACCATCGCGGGTTACAAGGCGGCGCTGCTGGCGGCCGATGGGCTGCCGCGCATGTTCCCCATGTTGATGACCGCGGCGGGAACCGTGGCCCCGGCGCGCGTGCTGGTGATCGGCGCGGGCGTGGCGGGGTTGCAGGCCATCGCCACGGCAAAGCGCCTGGGCGCGGTGGTCAGCGGCTACGATATCCGCGCGGCCGTCAAGGAGCAGGTAGAGAGCCTGGGCGCACGTTTCGTCGTGCTGGAGGTGGAGGCCGCCGGCGCCGAGGACAAGGGCGGGTATGCCAAAGCCATGACCGAAGAGTTCTACCAGCGGCAGCGCGAGCTGATGGCCGGTGTGCTGGCGCAGCAGAACGTGGTCATCACCACCGCCGCCGTACCCGGCAGGAAAGCGCCCATTCTGATCACCCGCGAGATGGTGGCCCGTATGGCGCCGGGCTCGTTGATCGTGGATATCGCGGCGGAGCGCGGCGGCAATTGCGAACTCACCCGCCCGGGCGAAACCGTGGTGTCCGGCGGCGTCACTATAATGGGGCCGCTGAATCTGCCTTCCACCATTCCGTATCACGCCAGCCAGATGTACGCCAAGAATATCGCGACGTTTCTTAAGTACCTGGTCAAGGATGGCAAACTCGCGCTCAATCGCGAGGATGAGATCGTGCGCGAAACGCTGGTCACGCACGGTGGAGAAGTGGTGCATCCGCGGGTGCGGGAAATGCTCGGACTGGCCGCGGCCGATTAAGAGGAGCGCGCAATGCCTTCAAACCTGGAAATGGGACTGTACGTCTTCATGCTGGCGACCTTCGTCGGCCTGGAGGTGATTCGCAGGGTTTCGCCCCTGCTGCACACGCCGCTGATGTCGCTGACCAACGCCATCTCCGCCATCTCGGTGGTGGGCGCGATCCTGATCATCAGCAATGAGGAAGCCACCAACTTAAGCAAGGTGCTCGGCTTCGTCGCCATCACCGCCGCCACCACCAACATCGTCTCGGGCTTCCTGATCACAGACCGCATGCTCAAGATGTTCAAACGCAGGGAGGAGAAAAAGTAATGGGCTCCCTGGTCAACTACATCTACATTCTCTCCGGTGCGCTTTTCGTTCTCTCGCTGAAGTGGATGAACTCGCCGGTGACGGCGCGGCGCGGCGTCTTCGCGGGCGAAGCCGGCATGCTGATGGCCATTGCCGGCACGCTGATCGGGCATCACGCCAACTGGGAGTGGATTCTGGCGGCGCTGTTCATCGGCACCGCGGTAGGCGTGCCCATCGCCTACATCATGCCGATGACGGCGGTGCCGCAGCGGACCGCCATGTCGCACGCCTGCGGTGCATTGGCCGCGGCGCTGGTCGGCACCGCGGAGTATTACCAGCGGCAGCCCCATGCCGATACCGAACTCGTGGGTTTCACTATGGTGGCCCTGGTGATCGAAACCCTGCTCGGCTTCCTCACCTTCACCGGAAGCCTGATGGCCATGGGCAAACTTCAGGAGATTCTGCCCTCGCGCCCGCTGGTCTACAAGAACCAGAACGCCATTAACTTCGTGCTTTTCGCCATCGCCATCGGACTGGGCGTGCGCGTCATCCTGGTGCCCACCGATACCTGGATCTTCCCCATCTTCGCCGGCCTTTCGCTGGTCTTCGGCGTGCTGCTGATCCTGCCCATCGGCGGCGCGGATATGCCCCCCGTGATCGCGCTATTGAACTCCTACGCCGGGCTCTCCGCCTGCGCCATGGGGTTCGCGCTGGACAACAAGCTGCTCGTCATCGCCGGCGCACTGGATGGCTCGAGCGGACTGATTCTCTTGCTGTTCGGCGCGTTCGGCCAGATCCAGACCGCCAAGGGGAAGACCGAGCAGCGGCCGTATCGCTCTGCCAGCGCTGAAGAAGCCGCGTCCATCCTGGAAGCCGCGTCGAGCGTGATCATCGTTCCCGGTTATGGCCTGGCGGTGGCGCAGGCGCAGCACAAAATTCGCGACCTCTTCGATTCCCTCGGCAAGCGGGGCGTCGACGTCAAGTTCGCCATCCATCCGGTGGCTGGGCGCATGCCCGGCCACATGAACGTGCTGCTGGCCGAGGCCGATATCCCTTACGACCGCCTGATTGAGATGGACGATATCAACGGCGAATTCCCGCAGTGCGACGTAGCGCTGGTGATCGGCGCCAATGACGTCACCAACCCGGCGGCGCGCACCGACAAATCCAGCCCGATTTTCGGCATGCCCATCCTGGACGTGGACAAGGCACACACCGTCATGGTGATCAAGCGCTCCATGAACCCGGGCTTCGCCGGCATCGACAACGATCTGTACTACATGGACAAAACCCTGATGCTCTTCGGCGACGCGAAGGCATTTGTGTCCGAAATCCTCAAGGAACTGCCGGCCGCCGTCAGGGCGTAGTGTGTCAATAATCAACCTCATGTAGTGAGCCTGCTCGGACAGGACTCGACTTCGACAGTCCTCTTCCACCTCTCCCACCTATGCATAGTAAACTCGACAACGGAGAGTGGATATGAAGCCCGATCGGAACTTAGGTACTTTCGATAACCGTCTCATGAATGGGCTGGAGTTTTGCAGAAAAGTCTACGAGTTTTTTGAGCAGATACGGAACAGCCCGGGCGGCGTAAATAGGCTCAGACTTCGTGGCAAGATCGAGAAGAAACTTATCGAAGAGTTGATTCCAATTGCTCGGTACATTCAGACGCGCTATAGCGCAGGGCGGCTCCTAAAGGTTCGTTGGATCCTTGGCAGCCAGCAGTACGACGCTCGCCTCCTGTCTGCCGGGGCCTTGCCAGAGAATGGCGTGGTCCCAAAGCTTCAGTACGTTGAAGTGACAACCGTGGTCCACGAGCACGACCATCTTCTGCGGAGCTTGATAAGTGCACAGGGCCATGCTTTTGGAGTTAAGGGGGTTTCCCGAGACCGAAAGAGCAGAAAAATTGAATCGAAGCCGCATGTCTACAGGTATCGCGAAGCCGAAGACGATTTGACCAAGAGAATACTCGCGAGCATCGCGGCGAAAAACTCGAAGGCTTATCCAGTCGGAACGGTCTTGGTGATTCAGTGCGTTCCAGACCAACTGATGCTTTCCGATGACTGGGAGTACGTAGTTCAGAAGGTAAGGGGGGCCAACGTCAAGCATAGGTTCGACGAAGTGTTCTTCTTCGAGTCACGCTATACAGCAACACTCTAAGGAGAGCGGCGGCAGCGAACGCGCAATAGCGAGCCGTTGCAGGACTCTACCGCGTCGGAATAGAGACGTGCTTTAGAAAGACCGCGAGGTAACACAGTCCGAATGAGAGCCATAGAAGCCAAAGGCGCCTGTCACTGCAAGAGTCGGCATAGACCAGATCCTCTTTGGCCCAGGTCGATCTCGGTTGCCGCATGATTTCCAAATATCTCTTAGGCGCAAACACCGAGACAAGTTGCGTCGCACCCCAGAAAGCTAGGACCAGTGCGACCCAATCTTTCCAGGTCCAAGGACCGTCGGCAGTAGCAAGGAATCGGCCTATTGATACGAGGACACCCGTCGCAATCAGGTACTTGAGTCTCACGGCTTCTCCGGCCCCAATGTAACCCAGCCCACACTACTTCCCCATAATAAATCGCGGCGCGCGTTCCTGAAGGTACCCCCTACAGAATCTCGAAATCCGCCGTGCGGATGGCGAAGGCACCGGTGGAATCGAGCGCCTTCAGCTCCAACCGGTAGGCCCCGGGAGGCAGCGCCTCAATCGGCAGACGCAGGCCGGCTGGCACCACGGGGCTGCCCGCTTTCACGAAATTGTCCACCAGCACGTTGCCGGAATCCTGCTTCACATCCAGCGTCTTCCCATCCAGAATGCGGATCTGCACCGCCACCTTGGGTTTGGTATCGCCCAGCAATGCCGGATCGTACATTTCGAAGTACATGACCACTCGGTCCGCCGCCTTGAAGCGCGAGTAGCCAGTCGGAGTGAACTGGTAGTTCCCGGCCACCAGTGGCGACCGCCCTTCCAACAGCAGGGAATCCAGCCTGGCGTCGGAATCCGTCACCTTGGCGAACACCTGGCTGAAGGCGATCCCGCTCACCGCGAAATCGGCGGGCTCGTAAGCATTGATCACCAGCGGCGATTCCAGCTTGCCGAAGCTCGTGTCGCCGGAATCGAACACCACTTTCAGGCTGAAGACGCCCACTCCGACGTCGAACTGGTTCTCATAGTGCATCGGCTTTTCCTTGAAGGCCTGCACTTCCTTCTGGCTGTCGAAATCCAGTTTGACCGCATCGCTGAAACGCGCCCCCACGCTGCCATCCGGCTTATAGGCGATGCCCAGCACGTTCACGCCCGCATGCATCTTGCCCTTCACCTTCTCGAACTTAATCGCCTCCGAGGGAATCTCGATTGCCACCGATACACGCGCGGTGTTCGCACCCGTGTAGAAGAACGGCGCGCGCATCGATGCGGCGATAGTACCGGCGGCGGTGGCCTCCGCCCTGCCCTGCAGCGTCTTTTCGATGGGGTTGCCCGCCAATGCGTCGCGCAATCTCACGTTGCAGTAGCCGGCCCGCGAACGCACCGTGGTTCCGCCCTTGTCCACCTTGACCTTCAGCGTGTGGCAACTGCCTTCCGCCGATTCGGGCGGCGTGTACCCGACGATGTAATACGAATTCTGCTCCTTGCCGATCTTCTGCATGCCGCCGATCATATCGTTCGTGTTGTTGATCACGAACCCCCCGGTGCCCTCCGCCAGCAGGTACATGATCTGCTGATTGTCCTTGGCGCCCACAAAATCGGGAATGTTCAAGCGCGACGGATTGTTGAAGGGATCGTTGGGGTTGTTCCGGTTGAAGGGATCGTTCGGATTGTTCCGGTTGTAGGGATTGTTGGGATCG
>JAPKZC010000258.1:9959-11587 GCA_026394025.1 Candidatus Solibacter sp. | reverse complement strand
TGGTCTTCCCCGAGTTCGGCGGCCCCACCAGCGCCACCGTGCGCACCGCCGCCGGGCGATGCAATTCCACTACCGCTGCATCATCGCAACCATGGCAACTGCTGCATTCGCTCACAGGATCGCCGGAGTCCTCAAGGGTTGCTGCGGTTTGGCGGCCCTGGCATCCCTGTCGGGGCGAACCTTCAAGCGCCGCGCAGTGTCGCGGCGTAGCGCGATTTCTGAACCATCCACCTGGAAGACCCGAGGATCCCCGCCGGGAGCGCTTAATCCCGCCGTGATGCGCGTGCCGGGGACGAACCCCAACTCCATCAGCCGGCGCGCGTCTTCGGTCGGCAAGTCGATCCGGTCGAGAATCGCGGCATCGCCTTTTCGCAGGTCCAACAGACTCGCGTGCGGCATTTCCGGTTGCCTCTTGTTGCCACTCAGTTGCAACATGATTTTAGTATGCGCGCGTCCGAAATCCTTGTCAATAGGCCGAACGTCCTTGTTGTGTGTTTTTCTTGCCATGCCTCCCCAACACTCTCCAAGTGCGCCAAAATAAAGGATAACAGAATGAGCAAACCATTCTCCATACGTCGCGTCCTCCAGCGCGATCTGGACCGTATCCTGATAATCGAGGCGGCCAGCTTCGGCGCCGACGCATACGATGCGTATCTTGAGCGGGAAGATACACCCGCAAATGCGGGGGCCTGTTTCTTGTCGCCGAGCGGGGTACTAGGGTGTGCGCCTACTCGATTACCGCCATTTCCCCCGGCAGACTGGGAAAGCGGGCCGAATTGGTCTCGGTCGCGGTGGATCCCGCCTTCCTCGGCAAGGGCGCCGCGTCCGCCCTCATGGACAGTACGTTGCGCCGTTTGCGCCGGCGTGGGATCACACGGCTGGGGCTCATGGTGAAGATGACGAACCACCGCGCTCGAGCGTTCTATGAAAAGTACGGGTTCCGCAGACTCAGGCGCATAGCCCGCTACTACGAGGACGGCGCCGATGGCCTCTCCCTGGCGAAGGACCTGTAAACCGCCGAAACGCACCAGCGGTGCGCCCGCGTCCATGGCGTTGAGGAGTATATGATGCCTGCCGACCCCGAGTATGTTCTGTCCCGTCGCCAGATATTCCTGCTGGCCGGCGCCGGAACGGCCGCCTGCCTGTCGCTCCACGCCGGCACCGACGACTTTTGGAACAAAAAGGCGCCCGCCGATTGCGCCGGCGGCGGATACCCCGGCGGCAGATACCCTGGCACTGGTACTGGCGGCGGATATCCCGGCGGCACGGGGAGGTCCGGCGGTGGTATCGGCATCCCGGGCATCGGCGGCATCAGTCTCCCCGGTGGCCTGGGCCGCGGGCGCGGGAATGGCGGCGGCTCGCCGCGCGGCGGTGCGGCGTCTCCCTACGAGGGCATCGTGCGGTGGGAGAGCGCTCGCCCCATTCTCGACGCCATGAAGTGCCCGCTGCCCGAAGCCTTCGAGTCGCGCTACGTGATCTCCGTCAGCGGCATCCCGCTGATGGGCGGTAGATCCATGGGCGCGGGCGAAGACGACGATTCCATCGCGTCTCGCCGCCGGGAGCAGGACGACCTCGACCGCCTGAAGGGTCTCAGCAGTCTACAGCCGAAGGGGCGCGATGCCGTGCAG
>JAPKZC010000258.1:6428-9929 GCA_026394025.1 Candidatus Solibacter sp. | reverse complement strand
AGGCGGGTGTAGTGGCGCGCCAGATCGGTACTGGTTCGAGCTTGCTCTTCGGGTTCTCCCGCGAACTTCTGCCGCTGGACACGCACGATGCGGAAATCCTCTTCACCACGCAATTGGGCCGCCTCCTGGTCAAGGCCCGCTTTCTGCCCAAGGAGATGCTGTACCATGGCGAAGTAGCATTCTGATCCGAGGGAGGCGTCACCGTCTACTTATGAAAGCCGCTCGTATCCACCAGCATGGCGGTCCCGAAGTGCTTGTCTGCGAGGACGTGCCGGAGCCCAGGATCAAAGCTCACCAGATCCTGATCCGCGTCCGCGCCTGCGCGCTCAACCATCTGGACCTCTTCGTCCGCGCCGGCATCCCCGGCATGAAGTTCCCCATGCCGCACATCCTGGGCAGCGATATCGCTGGCGAAGTCGTAGATGTCGGCGAACTCTGCGAGCGCGTCAAGCCGGGCTGGCGTGTCCTGCTCTCCCCGGGACAGAGTTGCCGCCAGTGCGAGCAGTGCCTCCTGGGCAACGACAATTTCTGCCGCCGCTTCACCATGTTCGGTTACGCCACCGATGGCGGCAATGCCGAACTGCTCGCCGCGCCGGAGTACACCGCCATCCAGATTCCCGATAGCCTCAGCTTCGAGAGTGCCGCCGCCGCCCCGCTGGTGTTTCTCACCGCCTGGCACATGCTCATGGCGCGCGCCAAACTGGACGTCCTGGTGCTGTCGGCATCCAGCGGCGTCGGCTCCGCCGCCATCCAGATCGCCAAGCTCTTCCAGTGCCGCGTGAGCGCCACCGCCGGTGGCGCCGCCAAACTCGCCAAGGCGCTCGAACTCGGCGCCGACCACGTCATCGATCACTACCAGCAGGATATTTCGGCCGAGGTCAAAAAGATCACCGGCAGGCGCGGCGTCGATGTCGTGGTGGAACATGTGGGCGTCGCGACGTGGCCCAAGAGCCTGGAATCCCTCGCCCCGGCCGGACGCCTGGTGACCTGCGGCGCCACCACCGGTTTCGACGCGCGCCTCGATCTGCGCTTCCTCTTCAGTAAGCAGTGGAGCCTGTTGGGATCATTCATGGGGAGCATGGGAGAGTTGCACCAGGTGCTGAAATTCGTCTTCCGCCGGCAATTGAAACCGGTGGTGGATCGCGTCTACCCACTGGCCGAAATTGCCGCGGCCCATCGGTATCTGGAAAACCAGGAACAGTTCGGCAAAGTCATCGTCAGTCTCTGAGGCCCGAAATGCTGCTCGGTTGGGGAGTTCTCATAGTTTCCTGGTGCGCCTGGGCGTACCCGTTTATTTTCCGCGTGCCCCACATCCAGAAGCGACCCTCCATCACCGCCCTCGGCCCCACCCGCGCCGGCCTGTTCCTGGAGTGCGTGGCAATCTTCATCGCCTTTGCCTGCCGCTTGCCCGCGGATTCACCGCCCCAGTGGTGGCGCATCGCTGGCGCCATCTTCTGCGGACCCATTGCAGCCGTCCTGGCGTGGACCGCCACGCGCCACCTCGGCCGCCAGTTTCGTGTCCACGCCGGGTTGTACGAAGATCACGAACTGGTCACCAGCGGGCCTTACGCCGTCGTGCGCCATCCCATCTACACCTCGCTGCTGGCCATTCTGCTGGGCACTCTGCTGGTGCTCACGCCCTGGCGGTGGGCCGTGCTCTCCCTGGCGCTTTTTGTCGCCGGGACGGAGATCCGCGTCCACACTGAGGACGGCCTGCTGGCCTCGCGTTTCGGCGAGCGCTTCTTCGAGTACCGGAAGCGCGTACCCGCGTACTTGCCGTTTGTGCGATAGTAGCGACCCCTGTTACTCAGCCCTTCGCGCTGCGTCCCAAACGAGGACCAACACACACGTCCCGTTACCTTCGCGTGCGTCCCTGAGCGCAGACGCTGATGGCTCAGGCACGGGCGCCAGACAGAGCGGGAACTTCAGACACATTTTCAGTTCGATTTGAGGTTTCCGCCCTGCACCAGGGACCTGAGTTCCCTCCTATTGCGCCGGAGCGAGATAGCCGTAAACCAAGCATTCCATGTTGCCGGACGGCTGGGCCGTCGCGAACATTGCCAGGCAGGAAGGCTGTTGCGACGCGGAAACAGAAATCCGGCCCGCGAAGGTTCCAACAAAAGTGTTGGAGGAGCCCTGCTGGAACATCGGTACGGCGAAACCACCGCCTAGCTCATTTCCTGAGTAGAACCTGCCAGTCGACAGGTCGTTTCCAGCCTCGGTTTTTATGGAGATTGCCTCGACGAAAAGTGTTTGCCCCGCCGGCACTGGATCAAGGTAGCAAAATCCCCCGAGATCGTAGTTGAATTTCTTCTGGCACCAGGACCGGTAGCGCTGGCTGGCCGCCGGCGCTTGCATGGTCGGCACGGCGTTGGTCGGTGTGTTCACCACCTGCACCATTGCGGCGACGATGGCGTGAACTGCCCGAGGGCTGGCAATCGTGATAAGCAACGCGATTGCGGCGACTCCCATGACAGGGAGCACGGATTTACGCACGAAGTTCATGTTCTATTTCCTTTCCCTGCTTGAACTGATTTGAACTGATCCGTTACTTTTTCGGCGCGGCGGAATTGCGATGCCGGCCGTATGACAACCCCAGCCCGGCGAGCACCGTGCACAAGAGCACAACCGAGGATGGCTCAGGCAACGGCGGGCCTGCGGGCGTCGCTATATCCAGCGCATAAGCGCCGGAGTTGGTGCAGCCGACGCCGTTGATTTCGACGTTGCAGAATTGGCCGCCTGTGAAATCAGTGAACCCCTCTCCCAGTGTCCCGTTGTCGAAAACCGCGTTCGCTATGTATTGGCCGTCGCTGAGCACAACCGTGTATTCGCCGGCGGCCAACGAGAGCGTCATCGTGATATCGCCGCATTGGGGTGCACCGCCAATTACCGGTACGCCTGCTGGCGGACACCCCAGGCAGTCCGGGTTCCCGTAGTTTGTCAGGACCAGCGAGGTCCCGTAAGGGTTACCTCAACCGTCGGTCAGGATCGCGGCACTATCGCCCGCTCCCGAAAAAATGGCGAGGAAGGGGTCGGTGCCGCCTGCCGAGATAACTTGACTTGCGGCGTTAGTACCCCCGCCGAACCCCCACGTTTGAAGCTCGACGGTTGCGGGTGAGTTCAAGGTGAGGGTCGTCTTGAACACGTCGGTTGAACTGGAGAGGGTGCCGGTGTAGGACATTACATCGGCTTGGAGCTGCCCTTGGATCATTACTACGGACCCCAACGTAACGAGAAGTAGTTTTGAATACGGCCCCATTTGATCCTCCTTGGCGGTGAGAACTTCACAGAGGGGGGTCGCAACAGACCCCGGCACGGGGCGCTCAACACCGCAAGGCAGCCGGCTTGAGTGCCGAATGGGCACAAAAGGTCGTCAGATGGTTTAGCAGTTTTATAGCCAAACCTTGGCACCCACAGCGGCGGCAAACAATGTCTCTCTGTAGGGCGCTGCAACAAGGGTAGATTGTGGTGCTGGACGGCGGCTTCGCCCAGGCGTGGGTG
>JAPKZC010000258.1:0-6318 GCA_026394025.1 Candidatus Solibacter sp. | reverse complement strand
GGGATTCATACCCGTAACTCGGGTTGGCATCGTAAGGCGCAGCGGTGCTCCCCTGAGTCGGATTCGGCCCTTTCGAGCGCGAACGTCCGAAGGTGTGCGGCCACAAACCCGTTGTGGTTTCGGGTCGGATTGCGGACCTCGCCGCTCCACTGCCAAGTCGCACACCCAGCCCCGTACCGCATTCACAGATACTTGCCCACCAGGACGAACGGCGCCCAGTAATAGGGGTGGGCAAGTGGGGCCCGGCACAGGTATGCTGGTACAAGCAATGAGGCGAACGGCGTTAAGGGCAGGAATCGCCTGGATGCAAAACGTGCCGCCAACCCTCGCGCCTCATAGAAAAGGGAGGCAGCCATGCCGCCTCCCTCGTGGGGTGACAGGCTTGAAGTGGACAACTGCCCGCGAATACGGAGAATGCCTATGACCGCATGTGTCTTCCTTGCCGGCGCTTCCGGCGCCATCGGCCGGCGCCTCGTCCCCCTCCTTCTGGAGAACGGATGGCGTGTGTTCGGCTCCACTCGATCCGGGGATAAGGCCGCGGAATTGAGGCTGGCTGGAGTCGAACCGGTCGTGGTCGACGTGTTCGACGCGGATGCCCTGCGGAATCATCTTTACGAGATCCTGCCGGAGGTCGTGATCCACCAACTCACCGACCTGCCCTACGCCCTGGAAGCGAGCAAAATGACGGCCGCACTTGCGCGCAATGCCCGCCTTCGGGACGTTGGCACCCGCAATCTTGTTGCCGCCGCCCTGCATGCCGGCGCCGGACGATTGATCGCCCAGAGCATCTCTTTCATCTATGACGAGGGCGCAGAACCACATCGGGAGACGGACCCGCTGTTGCCGGTGACACATCCGGCCTATGGCGAGACCGTGCAGGGAGTGCTCAGCCTGGAACGCCAGGTCATCGAGGCGCCGCTCGAAGGGATTGTCCTCCGCTATGGGTTGATTTACGGGCCTGGCACGGGATTTGATGCCCCCATCGCCCCTGGGTCCGTGCATGTCGATGCTGCCGCCAAGGCGGCCGAACTGGCCGTCACGCGAGGCGAGCGTGGGATCTACAATGTCACCGAGTCAGACGGGGCAACGTTGAGCGACAAAGCCATCGCGTCGTTCGGGTGGGACTCCAGTTGGCGCTCCGGCACCGCAGTCTAGGACGTGCAGAAACCGGCTCCGGCCCGTGCCCTGGCCGATCGCCGCTCCTTCGACGCCGTCCCGGCGCGGGGCCGTGGATCTGCAATGCGCGAACCGTCCCCCACTCGTACACTGCTGGCCCCGAACCGTCTTCTGAGAAGCGCGGGGTAGGCCTTCCGATCTATCGGGCGCCAGCGTCGGTCAGATTAACGCGAGCGCCGGCGTTTTGAGGCATTTGCAGTTTGAGCTGTGTCGGCCAACACGCGGAGCGCGCGGTTCACGGCCTCGCTATCGGGAAACATGTTGACGAGGTCCGGCTCAATCAACACCAGGTTCGTCCCGGCCGCCACCCGACGACAGTATTTCCCTCGAACGCCGCCCGCCAATTTCGAGAGATCATATTCCTTGCGCATTTCATCACCGCGTTTAACTGCCGATTCCTTGTTCATACTGTCTTCGCTCCGTCCGCGTTGCAGGCGGCGCGCTAATGATCCGAATCCGTTCCCTACGCTGGCAGTGTGAAACGAAGAGCATGTCCCTCTTCATTGCATAGCCCAGGGTGATCTCCCGGTTCTCGTCCAAGGAATGGTCAGGGTCTGGGAACGTCATCGCAAGCGGGTCAAAGAACACCGAAGACTCATCCTCAAAAGCTTCACCATGCTTCTTGAAATTCGCCGCCGCTGTTCGAGCGTCCCACTCAAACGTCACGCACTCAAGTTTAACCCACCGCTTCCATGTGCGCTCCAGCATAACGCCAGGGCCTGCCGTCCGCCCAATCCGGGGATGGTCCCATCGGATTGCCGACCTCGCCGCTCCACCTCCATGTCGCACACCCAGCCCCGTACCGCATTCACAGATACTTGCCCACCAGGACGAACGGCGCCCAGTAATAGGGGTGGGCATACCTCCGGCGGATTTCCGCCATCGCCTCCTGGACTGCTTGGGCCTTATTCTTGTTCGTCTTTAGGGCTTCGTAGAAGAGCTTCATGAACTCCGCCGTGCTCTCATCGTTGACGTCCCACAACGTCACCAGCACGCCCTGTGCGCCCGCGTAGAGCAGTCCGCGAACCAGGCCGAGCAGTTCATCGCCGCCCACCACCATGTTGAGGCCGGTGCCGCAGCCGCTCAGCGTCACCAGTTCACAGGGCAGGTCCAATTGGTAAAGATCGAACAGGTTGAGATGGGAATCGCCCAGGCTGATGGAGCTGAACATCGGGTTGTCCTGGCGGAACCACCCATGGGTCGCGATGTGCACCAAACGGCTCTGTGCCCCTCTCTCGCGCAGCACCCGTGCGGTGGCCGCCGATCCCAGATAGACCTCGCTATCCGGCAGCACGCCGGCGACGGCCTGCACTTCGCTTTCGATTTGCGGCGCAGTCGGGTCTGGAACGCCCAGCACGAGCGATCCCCCCGAAGGGCCGGCCTGTTTGCTGGAGCAAAGGTAGTAGACGCTGGCACTGGGTGTGTAGGAGACGGTGAACCGGTCGCCCAGCGCCTGTCCCCGGGCGTCGGGCACCGCGTGGAAGGGCAGGTAATGCAGAAAATCGTGGGGCGCGATAATCAGGTGGCTGGCGCGCTCGAGGTGGTCTGCAATCGGCGCGATCAGTTGCTCATGAAACTTGTGCAAATGGGCGTTCGTGGCGTCCATCAACTGGTGATGGAAGTGTTTTACGTGCTCCGGGCCAAGGCGGAATTTGGAGAGCTGGAAGCGCAGAAGTTGCAGCACCCGCCGTAAAGTCGAGGCGCTCCCCACCGGCACAATCTTGAGGCTGTCCCGCGTGAGCAGGCAGGCGTGGAACGTGTCCCGGACGCAGTAATACTGTAGCAGCAACGCGCCTTCGGGCAGGCAGGCGCGGATGGTTTCAATGGGCACTGAGCCCGCCGTTTGCAGATTCGAAAACTCCGCGTCGTCCACCCGCAAGCTCGCCAGGGATTCCACCAGGCGCTGCTCGCAATCGCGGGCGGCGCGGCGCAGTTTGACCAGTTGCGGCGCCATCAGATTGGCGGCGCGGCCTTCCTGTAGCTGGATCGTGCGGCTGTACCAGTTGAGTTCGCCCCGCAGGGTGTTGACCTGATCCACCAGGCCACGCTCGGTCTTCCGCGAAGCCGGCAGCCCCTGGGAACGAAATGCAATCAGGTCGGCCAGGCTGCGCGACTTGGCCTGTTCGATGTAGCCGAACGTGGTCTCCAGAGTGTCCTGTGATTGGTCCCGGGCGAGGCACATGCGCACTAGCGCTTCGTAGACTTCCAGCTTGTCCTTGAGGAAGGCGATCTTCATTTCCTCCGCTCTCAGATGGCTGCGGAGGTTCTCCAGATGATAGTGCGCCTTAAGGTAGCTCTGATAGGCGGCTTCCGGCGCGCCCAGGGCCTCTTCGATCACCCCGAGCACGTACCAGGCCTGGTAACTGAGCGCCGGTGTTTCCGCCTGTTGCAGCCGGTCGAGGGCGGTCAGGCAGACCTGCCTGGCTTGTGCATGCTGGCCGCGATCCAGGTGGATGCGGGCCAGCAGCAACTGGCACAGCACGCTCTTGGTGAACAAGGGCGAAGGCGCGAAGAAGTCGAGCGCCCGCTGGCAGAACTCGAGCGCGTCGTCGAGGCGGTGGTCCTGGAAGTAAACCAGGGCCTGATAAAGATCGATCGTGGCGATCCAGGCGCGGTTGTTTTCGTGATCGAAGAGCTGCCGCGCCTCATCGAAAAGCCGCAGCGCCACGGCGGAATCGCCGTGGTGGGTGAGTGAGATGGCCAGGTTGGTTTGGGCTTTCGCTGCTTCGTACTCCATCCCGAGTTCGAGAAAGGCTTTCCGCGCCCGCCCGGCCAGGTGCGAGCCTTCCTCGCTCAGATTCAGCTCCAGGTACATCTCCGACTGGTCCAGATCGCAGAGGGCCTCGCGATAGGCGTCTCCCAAGCTGCGGCAGTCCTCGCGGGCCGCGCGATAGAGTTCGATCGATTGCGTGTATTCGCCGCGCAGGTAGTACAGGTAGGCGATGTTGTAGTCGGCCACCGCCACCAACATCGGCATCTCGTGCTCCACGCAGTAGGTGCGCGCCTGTCCGTAGGTCGCCAGGGTTTCGCGGAAATCGTTCAGGCTGATCTGGCAGGTAGCCGTATTCTTCAGCGAGATGGCGACATCCTGCGGCTCGCCGATTTCGAGGAAGGCGCGGTACGCGCGCTGGTACAGTTCCAACGCCTCCTCGAAGCGGTCCTGCCGGTACAGGATGTTGCCCATGTTGGCGTCCAGCCTGGCGAGGCGCAGGCGGTCTCCCAGACGCTCGAAAATCTGGCGCGCCTGCTGGGCGTGCTCCATGGCTTCCGCGTAGCGGCCCAGGTAAATCAGGCTTTGCAGGGAGCTGTTGAGCGTGCGGCCCACCTCCAGCGTGTCGCCCAGACGCTGGGAAATGGCGAGCGACTCCTGGTAGAGATCCACCGAAGCCGTGTACTTGCGCTTGCGGTAGCAGACATGGCCCATGGCGCGCAAACTGGCGGCCCGGGAGAAATCGTCGCCCAGGCGGGCCGCCAGCAGCGCAGTGGCCCGGGCCATGCGCTCAGCCTGCCCTATGTCCACGTGCAGCAGACGCACCACCTCGTCGTAGAACCGGGTGACGGTCTCCGGCCGCCAGAGGTCCGTGTGCAGTTGCAGCAGTTGGCGGCGGCGCCGCGCGGTCGCCGCCTGTGCCAGATCCACCAACAACTCCTGCAAACTGGTGGGTATGCCTGCAGACTGGGGCATCAGAACCCCTTCTCTTCCAAAAGCTTCTTTAACCGTTTGAGGCACCGGCCGCGAATGAACCCGATCGAGCCGGTGGCCAGGCCGAGGCGGCGCGCCACTTCGTTGTACGGCATCGGCGGGTGCTCGAAAAACAGAAGTTCCACTAGCTCGCGGCAACGTGGCGGCAAATGGCCGATCGACTCGCGCACCATCTGCTCCCGCTCCACCTCGGCCAGCACGTCAGGCGGCATGGCGTGGGCTGAGCTGAGTTTCTCCACTGCGTCCTCATCCAGCTCGCTCTCCTGATTGATCTGACGCTGTTTCCAGTGATAACACTTGTGCGTGGTGACCCGAATCAGCCATCCCTGCAAGGCTTCGGCGTCGCGTAACCGCGGAAGTTCGTTGAACAGATCCAGGCAGACCGCCTGGAAGATGTCGGCCGCGTCCTGGTGGGGCGTGCCGTAGCGCAGGGGGATGGAGTATATCAGGTTCTTGTAGCGTTCCAGCAGGGCGCTCCAGGAGCGCTCATCGCCAGCCAGGCATTGGGCGACCAGGCGCGTGTTGCTCCACTCACCAGAGGGCTGGCTCACTGGCGGACCCCGGCGGCGCGCCAGTACAGTTGTTCAACGTTCCACAGAGTATAGGGTTCAATCAGCGCCGGGCGGAAGTTGGCCAGGTGTTTCTTCGCGCCGGCCAGCAGGTTGGGGCTGACCAGCGGCACCAGCGGCTGGTTCTCCACCACGATGGCCTGTACGCGGTCGTACAGCCGTTTGCGTTCCTCATAGCTCCGGGTCACCATCTGGCGGCGCATCAGGCCATCGATCTCCGCTTCCCAAGGCGTCGCCGGGGTCTTCTGCTCCGGATTCCACAGGTGATTGCCGCCGCTGGAGAGCCAGACCGCCATATCGGGATTCGGGTCGGCGTCCGCGCTCGCGAGCGAAAGTACGCACGCTTCGTATTCACGGCTGTGTTGCACGCGCTGGAGTAAACTGCGAAACTCCAGTTGCACTATAGTGACCCTCATCCCGATCTGCTTCAGGTCGTCCTGAATGAGCGTGGCCATCTGCAACCGCTCGGGATTGTTGTTGCTGGTCAGAATGGAGAATTCGACCGGGCGTCCCGCGGGATCCGCCAGAGTGCCGTCGCGGCTCCATTTGAAGCCGTCGGCAGCCAACAACTGCCGCGCCCGCTCCACCGAACGCGTGGGCGCGGGGAGGGCGTTATTGATCCAGGCTTTATTGCCGGGCGGTACCGGACCGGCCAGCGGCACGGCGCGGCCCAGGTAAACCAGGCGGACGATGGCATCGCGGTCGATGGCCGCGGAAACGGCCTGGCGAAAGCTCTTGCGCCGCAGGAAGGCCTGGTGGGCGGCGATTTGCCCTCCGGCTCCGGAGGGCAGGTCCCCCAGATTGAAGAATAGAAAGCTGTATTCCAGGCTGCCGCCCGCGCTTACCAGTTCGTAGCCGCGTCGCTCGTGG
>JAPKZC010000718.1 GCA_026394025.1 Candidatus Solibacter sp. | reverse complement strand
AGAACAAACTGGCCGGCGGCTCGTGGGCACGCACGGAGTATTACCTGCGCTGCAGCAGTTCAGGATCGGCTTCCTCCGGAATCCGGCACCCTGACATCGGCTTCCGGCCGGTGCGCGAGCCGGCGGGTGCGAACCATTTCAAGACGCTACCGCGCCGCGTGGTGGCCGCTCCTGCTGGTAACAATCAGGTATATCTGAGCTGGCAGCAACTGGGTGAGGACCAAGGTGCGCAGGGCTACAATGTCTATCGCACCACGCGCCGCGACTCGGCCGGCGATAAGATTACGAGTCAGCCGGTTGTCAGTTCGACGAACTTTGTAGACACGAAGCTGCCCGGCGATGGACGCACGTACTATCGTGTCCGCGCCGTCGCCGCGGATGGCAAGGAAGGCCCGCCTTCGGAGTGGGCCGGAGTCGTGCCCGCGGGGGCGCGCAGCGGCCTGATCGCCGTCTTTGAACCGACAGTCAAGCAGGGAGGCTTCGTTCCTGTCTTTGGCGACCTTAACGGGGATGGCGTGGTCGATGCGGTGTTACGCCTGGACAACGGCATCAGAGAGATGTCACGCGACCCGGGCGTTCCCGTGGAGTTGGAAGCTTTCACCAGCTATGGAACCAGCATGTGGCGCCGGCCGCTCGTCCAGCATGACCAAGCCTTCGGCAGCGCTAACAATGTTCCCGTTGTCGTGTACGACCTGGACGGCGACGGCAGGGCGGAGGTGATCTGCCGTTTGCAGGAAGGCACGACGGTCTATCTCGCCGTGCTCAACGGCATGACCGGCAAGGTGATCCACAAGACGCCCTGGACGCCGATGGCCACCGATTTCGCGAAGTCCTCCACGCGCATCCATCTTGCCGTCGCGTTTCTCGACGGCAAACACCCGGCGATCATTACGCAGACCGGCCTCTATGAAAACGAAATCGTCGACGCGTTCGATGGGTCGCTCAAAAAGCTCTGGCAGTACCGCAGCTTCGCCGAAACCAACGGCAGCGGCTCGCATCACATCGACATCGCCGATGTCGACGGCGACGGCAAGGACGAGGTCTTCGACGGCACTACGTTGCTGAACCCGAACGGCACGATGCGTTGGTCGATCTATCGCGAGCATCCCGACATCGTCGCCATCAAGCACATCCTGCCCAACTCGAAAGACCGCCAGGTGTACTATGCCGTGGAGAGCGCCGTTCATGCGGGCGCTTACGTGGTGGATGCCAAAACAGGCAAGATCATCTGGAAAGTGAATCGCGAAGATGATCCGCGCTGGGTCCATGCGCACACCGGTTGGGCCGCGAAGATATGGGACGGCGATCCCGGCTTTCAGATGCTGACCAATCGCGATGGGCACGAGGCCAAAGACACGGTGCTCTTCGCTTCGGATGGCAAAATCCTGATGAACCCGTTCCCGAAAGGCTGGCGCCCGGCCAACTGGACCGGCGGCCCGGTGCGCGACCTGATGTCAAGCGACGGAAAGAGTTTCGGCCGCTTCACAGGCAAAAATGTGGAAACGATTCCTGGAGTCTCCGCCAACGAAATGCCGGGCGGCAGTTGCAGCCGGGAAGCGGATGCCGAAACTCCGTCGAGCACATAGAGCGTGTCCGCAGGCTGTGTCTGT
>JAPKZC010000101.1:6041-11274 GCA_026394025.1 Candidatus Solibacter sp. | reverse complement strand
CCGACGTCGTCTACGATCTCGGCTGCGGTGATGGGCGCATTGTCGTTACGGCTGCCAAGACTATCGGCGCTCGCGGCGTCGGAATCGACATTAACCCGGTGCGCATCGGCGAGGCGAAAGAGAACGCCAAGAAGTCCGGAGTTGAGGGGCTGGTCCGGTTCGAAGAGAACGATCTGTTCGAAGCCGATATCCACGAGGCCACCGTAGTGACCCTGTTCCTGCTTCCGCACATCAATCTGAAGCTTCGTCCCAAGCTGCTGCAAGACTTGAAGCCAGGCACCCGGATTGTCTCCAACACGTTCGACATGGGCGATTGGAAGCCGGAGAAAGAGGCCATCGTCCCCGATACGGACGAGGATTCCTACCTCAGCCACAAGCTCTACTTCTGGATTGTGCCATCCCCGGCTGGAAAGTAAGTCGGTGGCGGAATCTCCGAAGCTCGGACGGCGGACGTTTCTGGGAACCATGGCGGCGTCGGTGCGTGGCGCCGCGCGCCAGCCGAATTTCCTGTTCCTGCTGGCCGACGACCACGCTGGCTACGTGCTGGGCTGCGACGGCAACCCTCTCGCATCAACGCCAAATCTGGACCAGTTGGCACGCGAGGGGACCCGCTTTTCGCGCCACTACTGCAATTCGCCGGTGTGCACTCCGTCCCGCCAATCGTTCTTTACCGGACAATTGCCGCACATGGCGGGTGTCACGCGACTCCCCACGCCGCTGACGCTGGACAAGCCGACGCTGGCCAAACAGTTTAAGGCGGCGGGCTACGGGACCGCTGTTTTCGGGAAAATGCACCTCAATCGACCGGCGGCTCCGGGGCTCTTCGGCTTCGACGTCATGATGACCGAAGGCGAGATCCGCGCCGCGTGGATCAAGAACGTGAAGCCACAGCCCGTTCCGCCGGAGGTGCGCACCAAACCGCCCTGGAAGCCATTTCAGGATCCCGCGCGCATCTGGCTCAATGCCGAGAAACTGCCGTACCCCAGAATCGAAGCGGAGATGCTGGGCACCTACATCGCCGACAGCGCGGTGCGGTATCTGGAACAGAACGCGTCCAAGCCCTTCGCCATGTGGGTGAGTTTCATGGAACCGCACTCGCCCTTCGATTTTCCGGTGGAAGACAGAGATCGCCTCGACCCGCGCCGCTTCAGCGCTCCCCGCGTGGGCCCCGAAGATGCCTGGCAGATCCCCATCATCTTCCGCGATCTGAATGACGCGGAGAAACGGGGGATCAACGCCGCCTACTACACCTCCGTCAGCTTCCTCGACCGCAACATCGGCCGCGTGCTGGCCGCTTTGCGGCGCCTCAATCTGGAAGACGACACTTTTGTGGTCTACATGGCCGACCACGGCTACAACCTCGGCCATCACGGCCGTTTTGAGAAGCACTGCGGCTACGACCAGGCGATGCGCGTGCCTTTGATCATGCGCTATCCGGGGCGCATCCGCCGCGGCGTGATCGACAGTTTTACGGAGCACATCGACGTCTCCGCCACCATCGTGGACGTGATGAACCTCGACCGTCTGCCGGTCCAGCACGGGCAGAGCCTGCGGCCCTATCTGGAAGCGCGCAAGATGGACAGGCCGCGCGACCACGTCTTCACTGAGTACCTGGAAAACGAAGAGGCCTTCATCCGCACCGGCCAGTGGAAGTATATGCTCTGTTCCGGCAGGCGCGCCCGCACCGATGGCTATCTGATCGATAACCCCACGCCGGGCCGGTATCGGCGTCTCTATGACCTGGCGAACGACCCCGGCGAATTCACCGATGTTGCCGCGAAAAATCCCAGCGTGGTTGCCAAACTGGAAGGCCTGATGCTGGAGCGCTTCCGCGCCACGCATCCCGACGCGGCCAGCGAGCCCGAGCGCCTGAGCCGCGAGGAGGCGATCGAGTTTTATCTCCGTCCGCGCGACGTGCCGGCGAATGCCTGATACCAAATCCATGGACGCCTTGCCCGAACCCTGGATGCGCGGTCCCATTGCGGGCGTGCATACCCTGTTGGCGCCGGTGCTCTATTCCTTCCAGATGGCGCGCGAAGACCTGGCAGAGTGCACGGCTAGTCTCCCCCCGGCGCTCCTCTGGGCCACCCCTCACGGCCTGGCATCGGTGGGCTTCCATATTCTGCACATCGCGGGCAGCACGAACCGCCTCATGACCTACCTGCAGGGAAGGGAACTGGACGCGGCGCAGTGGGACGCCATGGCGGCCGAAGCGTCCCCGCGCGAGTGGTCCCGCGACCAACTTCTGGCGGCCTTGGACCAGGCCTTCGGCGATGCCGAAGCGGTGATCCGGGCGACGGATCCAGCGACCCTTGCCGAGCCCCGGACGGTGGGCCGCAAACGCCTCCCCACTACGGTCATAGGCCTGCTTACCCACATCGCGGAACATACCCAGCGTCACGTGGGCCAGGCGATTGCCGCCGCCAAACTGGCCGTGGTCGTGTGATCGTTTTCCCTTGCCGGCGCAGTTGGCGGCGCGCATCGATCTCTTCGCCCGGCTGGATGCTCCGGTGCTGCCACCCGCACCTCGAAGCGGCGATCCTTCCGCAGACCGGGCGTCCAGCCGCGGAGATGGTCCGCATTTTCGGCTACTGATTCGACATATAATCTTGTCATGCCTGAAAACGATGTCCCACGCCGGACATTCCTACGCGGCGTGTCTGCTGCCACCGCTTTTTCCTACTCCCGTGTTTACGGCGCCAACGAGCGCGTGCAACTCGGTCTCATCGGATGCGGTGAGCGCGGCCGCAGCGACACCGGTAAGTTCGTTAAGTCCGGAACCGTGGATGTGGCCGCGGTCTGCGATATTTACGGTGCTCAGATCGACGCCGCCAAACAGATTGCGCCCAATTCCAAGAGTTTCAGCGACCATCGCAAACTGCTTGAGATGAAGGAAGTGGACGCCGTGTTGATCGGCGTGCCGGACCACTGGCATGCCTCCGTTGCCATGGACGCGCTCAACGCCGGCAAGGACGTGTATGTGGAAAAGCCGCTGACCCTGAAGATCGAGGAGGGTCCGCCCATCGTCAAGGCCGCGCGCGTCAACAACCGCATCTGCCAGGTGGGCATGCAACAGCGCTCCGGCAAGCACTACCTGGAAGCCAAAGCGTTGTACATGGACACCGGCAAGCTGGGCAAGGTCACGCTGGCCCGTACCTGGTGGCACGGTAACGGCTACCACCTTCGCAAGGCGCCGGATCGCCTCAAGGAATGCCCGTCCAACTTGGATTGGGCGCATTTCCTCGGACCGCTCAAGTGGCGCGACTGGGATCCGCAGCAATATTGGAATTGGCGCGCCTACCTCGATTTCGGCGGTGGCCAGGTCACGGATCTCTTCACCCATTGGATCGACGTGGTCCACATGTTCATGGGCGCCGACATTCCGATTGCCGCGTCGGCGTCGGGCGGCGTCTACCACTATAAAGATGGCCGCACCGCGCCCGACACCATCAACGTGCTGCTGGAATACCCGCAGGAGTTCACCGCTACTTTTGAAGCCACGCTGGTGCCCGGCGTTACCGGCGCCGCGCAGGAATTCTGCGGCACCCTCGGGCGGCTCTGGATCGACCGCTCGCGCTACGAGTTCACGCCCGTGGGGCGCGGCGCCCAGCCCACCGTGGTCAGGGCTTCGACCGACCTGGACCAGGATCACGTGCAGAACTTCCTGGATTGCGTGAAGTCGCGCAAACGTCCTAATGGCGACGTCCTGATTGGCCACCGCTCGGCCCAAGCCTCGCATTTGGGCAACATCTCCTACATGCAGAAGCGGCGTATCGATTTCGACCCGATTCGCGAGGAGATCCTCCCCTTCTGACTCTGATATGGAGCGACCCCGCCGCGTAACCCGCCCTAACGAATCGGCGGTTGGTCGCCCCATCACGACACGTACCCCGAAACACAAAGGCCGTTCGCACTTGCGGGCGGCCCTTTTTGCGTCGCGAGTGCTGGCCGGCGCTTGCAGTGCTCGGTTTCGTAAGTGAGAATAGAGGCACCAATCCATTTTGAGGTGACACCGGTGAGTAACGATTTGTCCAAATCCAACATCAGCCGCCGCGGCCTGCTCGGCACCATCGGCAAGGCGGTGGCGCTGACTCCCGTCGTGCAGAGTGCCATCGTCTCCTGCGCCATGGCCGCCGACGAAGCGGCCCTCAATGGGGTCGCGGGCATCGATCGCGTGGCCGTGTTGCCGGGTAAGACTTACCTGCGCGGATGGGCCGGCTACGGTGACCCGCCGCGGCCGGTTCGTCCCGGCCGGGGCGCGCAACCTGTGCCGCCTCCCGCGCCCACCGGCCCCACGCCTACCGCGACGTGGAGCAAGGCATCCGGTCCCGGCGCGGTCACCTTCGCCGACTCCAAGTCGCTCGTCACCACCGCCACCTTCGCCACCCCGGGCGCTTACGTCATCAAGCTCACGGTGGATAACGGCCAGACCACGGCTTCCTCAACTTTGAATGTCCTGGTGGAAACGCCTCCCCCGGCGAGACAATTGGATGCGGTCTACACCAAGAACTTCAAGATCGATAGTCCCTTGTGGAGCGCGCGGGCGAAAGCCCTGATGGTCAATTGGATTCCGCATTGCATCGAGTACATCAACCGCACCGACCTGACGCAGGGGCCGGGTGGCATCGATAACTTCGTCGAAGCGGGAAAGGCGTTGCGCGGGGAACCCCACGGAAATCACAAGGGCTATGTGTTCTCCAATGCCTGGGTGCACCAGACCGTGGAGGCGATGAGTATCGCACTGATGATCGACCCGGCGGGCGACGCGGAGACGATCAAAGCTCACGCGACCATGCGAGCCACGCTGGACGATTGGATTCCCAAGATCCTGGCGGCCCAGGAACCGGACGGGTACCTGCAGACGGCATTCACCCTGCCGCGGGTGGACGGGCGTGGCACCGTCAACGCCGGCCCGTTCAAGCACTGGGAACGGCGTGGCGACCACGAGGGGTACGTCGCGGGCTATTTCCTGGAGTCTGCGATCAACCACTACTTAATGAGCGGCAAGAAGGACGCCCGGCTGTACAATGCGGCCAGGAAACTGGCCGATTGCTGGTACAACAACCTGGGTCCGGCGCCCAAGAAGGCGTGGTACGACGGCCACCAGGAAATGGAGCAGGCGCTGGTGCGATTCGGGCGTTTCGTTAACGACATGGAAGGTGGCGGCAAGGGCCAGAAGTATGTCGAATTGGCCAAGTTCCTGCTGGACAGTCGCAATGCCGGGTCGGAGTAC
>JAPKZC010000101.1:0-5974 GCA_026394025.1 Candidatus Solibacter sp. | reverse complement strand
GAGTACGATCAGAGCCACCTGCCGGTAACACAGCAATATGAGGCCGTGGGGCACGCGGTACGCGCGGTCTACACTTACTCGGGTATGGCCGACGTAGCGGTTGAGACGCACGACCCGGACTATCAAAGCGCGGTGAAATCGCTGTGGGACAACATCGTCAATAAGAAGTACTACATCACCGGCGGAGTGGGGAGTGGCGAGACCTCGGAAGGCTTTGGTCCGAATTACTCGCTGCGTAACGCCGCCTATTGCGAATCCTGCTCCAGTTGCGGTGAGATCTTCTTCCAATGGAAGATGAACCTGGCTTACCACGATGCCAAATACGTGGACCTATACGAAGAAACCATGTACAACGCCCTCCTCGGCTCAACCGATCTGGAGGGCAAGGTTTTCTACTACACCAACCCGCTGGATGCCAATGAGGCCCGCACCCCCTGGCACGTTTGCCCGTGCTGCGTAGGCAATATCGCCAGAACTCTGCTGATGCTCCCCACCTGGACGTATGCCAAGAGCGCCGACGGCGTGTATGTCAATATGTTCGTGGGCAGCACCATCAACCTGGAAAATGTGGGCGGCACCGATGTCCAGATGGTGCAGGCCACCAACTACCCCTGGGACGGCAAGGTTACCATCACCGTCAATCCCAAGGTAGCCAAGACCTTCAGTTTGCGCATCCGGGCGCCGCAACGCAACGTGAGCGGCCTTTATCGGGGTACACCCGAGGCCGACGGCATTACTTCGATTGCGGTCAACGGTGTGGCCGTGAAGCATGCCACGGACAAGGGTTACGCCGTGATCAAGCGCGCCTGGAAGGCCGGCGACACGGTGGAACTGGTGCTGCCCCTCAAAGTGCAGCGCGTACGGGCCAGCGACAAGATTGAAGCCACGCGGAATAAGGTCGCCCTGCGGTACGGTCCTCTGCTGTATAACATCGAGAAAGTGGATCAGGATGTCAGCAAGGCGCTGGGCGCCGATTCTCCGTTGACGACCGAATCGAGAGGAGATCTGCTCGGTGGTGTGGTGGTAATCAAGGGCAAGTTTGCCGACGGCAGCCCGATGATGGCCATCCCTAACTTCGCGCGGACGAATCGCGATCCCGTGGCGCCTCCGCCTCCTCCCGGTCCCCCGCCCGGGGCCGACACGCGTCCGCCGCGGCGGCCTGCCACTTCGATCCTGTGGATCAAGGAAGCGTAAGCGGCTCAGAAAACAAAGCGCAGGGCGAACTGAATCACCCGCGCCGCTTCGCCGGTCTGAATAATGTTCTGCGTGCTGGGCGGCGCGATGGTTTCGCAGCAGATTCGCCCGAAGGTGGACGACGTGATCTGGTTAGAACCGTCAGTGGCGCCGGTCGGGCTATCGAAGTTCGCGTGGTTCAGCACGTTCCAGAAGTGGGGACCGCGGAAGAGATTGCGCCCCATCCCGTCGTCTCCGGGCGCCGGAATTCTGAAGCCGCGATTGTCCACGAACAGCACCGGGCCCACCACGCCCGGCGCCTGTTTCACCGAAGCGTCGGGCAGGGAGCCCACGATGTCCGCGCGCGAAATGTGCGAGTAGTTCGAGGTGCGCACGCCGCTGGTCACGGTGAAGGGTTCGCCGGTGGCAAAGGTGTACATCCCGTTCAGATTCCAGCCTCCCACGATGCGGTCCAGCAGCCCTTTGGCGTTGCCCAGCAGCGGTTTGCCCCGAATCGACGCGAAGGAATACACCCCGGCAGCGGTGGTATTCAGATGGTACGAAACTCCCGTCTGGTCCTGCACCGCCGAGACTCGGGCGTTCGGCACCACGCCGCCCGAAGGGTCGGTCACCGACCCCGAGATGCCTGAGGTCGATGTCTGACCCATCAGGCTCCTGCTCAGCAGCGGCACCAAAGCTACCACCGCACAATTCCGAAGCATGCCGAACTCCCTCGACCACGGCCTCATCCGGCGGAGTACAACATCGGGCATGCTGCGTGGGCTCCAGGCCGAAGGTGGGCGTGGCCACCGCGCATCAACGCGGAGCGGACGGCGCGGTCCTGATCACGAAGCGCACCGCATTGAGCCGGGCGAGTTCAACCAGTTTGCCGGCGGCGATCTTCCCGCCGGCCTGAAGGTCGCTACCTGGCGGCTTCGACATGGTGAACCCGAGCGCGCGTAGCGCATCCAGGGTCGCGCTCGAAGCATCGCGCAGGAGGACCCGTATTTCGATTTGCGTGGCCGGGTCCGATGCCTGTGAAAGCTTCACCAGGGCAGGGTCCACCTTCTGGACCTCCGCCAGAATCTCCATGTCGTTGCCCACCGCGCCATCGGTCATGAAGCAGACCACGCGAACGCGCCCGCTGCCCACGGTGGGCTCGAACGCGGCGCGGATGGCTTTCATCATTTCGGTGCCGCCGCTGCCCGACCGGGAGTTGAGGAAGAGGCGCGCGATGGCCAGATTTTCCGGGGTGGCCGGCACTGGCTGAGGGAACAGGATCTCGGTGTCGCCGGAAAACGTGATCAGGTTAAATGTGTCCTGCGAGTAGAGCCCGCCGAGCGCGAGTTGCATCGCCTCCTTTGCCTTCTCGATGGGGAAGCCCATCATGGAGCCGGAAGTGTCCAGCACGAAGATGAGTTCCTTGGGTGAGGCATCGGCGGCGCCAATCTTATGCGGCGGTTCCAGGATCACGGCGAAGTAGCCGCCCTTGGCGGAGCGGTGCGCCAGCACGCCGTCCTGGATCTTGCCGCCGGCGCTTTCATAGCGCAGCAGAAAGTCTTTGTTGGGGATGGTCTGCTGGTCTTTCAGGCGCACCGTGGCGCGGCTGGCATTGGCCCACAGCACCTCGACCGGATGCGAGGGAGAGGCCACGTTGCCGATGGGTACGCCGGCGTCGAGCGCCACCTCCACGGAGATGTCATGTCCCGCGCGCGTGCCTTCGGGCGTGAGCGGCGGCGAGACGCGAGCGGCATCTGTCACACGGCGCGGGTGGTAGCGAGGCGCCACCACCATGGGGAATACGAACTCGAAACGGCCTTCCTCGTAGCGCAGTGTTTCGACGTAGGAGATCTCGACGTGGATGGCGTCGCCGGGCTGTATGTTGGCCACGGACTGGGTGAAGATATTCGGCCGTTGCTGGTCGAGCAGGCCGGCCACGCGCCCTGCATCGCGCGCGGCCTGGTAGATGGCACGTGCCTCCTCGCGGGATTTGATCTTGCCGACGATGACGCGGCTGCCCACCGTCATGGTCATGCGATCGACGGCGGCGTCGTGGGGTAGGGGAGACGTGTAGACGGCCTCGATCTTTTCGGCCAGCGTGTTCTGAAACTCCTGAATCACGCTGACGCGCGCCACCATACCGCTGATGGCGGCTTTCACCGAGGTGTGCCGCAGCGGGCACTCGGTCTCCCGGCCTTGTGTGGTCCGGCCGTGCAGGCTGGCCTGGGTAGCCTCCTGCCCCAAAAGGGACGCCGCCAACGGCAGCATGCAGACCATTCGAATCGCGAGGTGCATCGGTGCCCAACCTTTTCTTTGTGGTTAGACTCCGGATGCGGCTGGGAGTTCCAGCCGTCTGGATTCACCGCGCAAGGAAGTGACGCATTTACACCCGTCGGGGCAGGGGCAATTGGGTGATTGGACCCAGCCAGTGTGTGGAGTATCGCGCAGGAGTTGAAAACTACCGCAGTAAATACTGGAAACCGTTGGGATTATGGACATTTCGTGGTGGCCCTAGACGTGCTTTCCTGTCTTCGATGCGATTATCTTATTCCAGGGCTTGGGTTGGCCGCTGCGCGGTTGCGCTGGCCGTGATCGCCGGGGCCGCCGTGCTCTCGAGCGCCACCAAGAAGACCGCGTTCGCTCCGCGCGACAAGGCCTATTACGCCGATCAGAATACGATCAACTTCGTACGGCCCGGCCTGACCATGAAGATCTTGTCCGCCAAGGTCTCGGCCTGGACCGGTTGGGTATTGTCACTCCCGGCACGATCTCCACCAGCTTCCTGATCACGTACATCCCCAAGGGACAGACGCAGTATGTCTCCTATATCACGCGCCAGCGGACTTCCACCGACGGAAAGAACACCGTGACCCAGGCCACCGGCGAAAACACCGGCGTACAGACCCAGGTCGCCGAGGGCGAGTACCTCTACACGTTCCTCAACAAGCTGCCCAAGTCTTTTGACCCTGCCTTAACCCATCGGGTGGGGATGTACGGTAGTCGCAACCTGACCGAGTTCGACCTCGGCACCAATTTCGACGACGACGTGTTTGACTTTGTGCCGGCCGGCGGAAAAGCCGCCCCGCGCGAGGTCATCAAGACTATCTCCTGCAACAAGTGCCACGATCAGCTCGCCTTCCACGGCGGCTCGCGCCGCAGCCTGGACCTGTGCATCATGTGCCACACGCCGCAGACCAGTGAACCGAACGGCAACCAGACCGTGGACATGAAGGTGATGACCCACAAGATCCACATGGGCAGCGAGTTGCCGAGCGTCATCGCCGGCGGGAAATATGCCATCGGCAACGCCGATTGGTCCACCGTGGCCTTGCCCTCCGATCCGCGACGCTGCGCGGAGTGCCACGATTCCGCCACGGGCGCCGCCCAAGGCGATGCGTGGTTCAAGAACCCAACCCGCGCCGCTTGCGGATCCTGCCACGATAACGTCAACTTCGCCACCGGCCTCAACCACGTGAACCTGCCGCAGGTGAGCGACGATCAGTGCGCGACCTGCCATCCTCCGCAGGGCGAACTCGAACTGGATGCGTCCATCAAGGGCGCCCACGTCCTGCCACAGGAATCGGCCACCGCCCCCGGCATCGTGATCAATCTGCTGAAGGTGGACAACGGTGCGGCCGGCAAACTGCCTACCATCACCTTTACCCTAAAAGACAAGGCCGGCAAGCCGATCGATCCGGCCAGCCTGGTGCCCGCTCCGAACAAGATCTCCTTCGTTCTTACCGGTCCTACCACCGACTACGGCAACACCGTCTTCACCGGCGTGACCACTCCCGGTTACGTTTCCGAAAACGCCCCGACGACCGCCAAGTGCGGTCAGGACGGCACCTGCACCTACACCTTCACCCACGCCATTCCGGCCGGCTCCAAGGGCTCTTTCGCCATCGGGGTGGAAGCACGCCGCGCGTTGGTCGTGCTGCCCGGTACGGTCAAGGAAGTATCCACGCGGTACGGCGCCGACAACAAGGTGATCTACTTCTCCGTGGACGGTTCACCGGTCGCCAAGCGCCGCGTGGTCGTGGACACCGCCAAGTGCAACCAGTGCCATGTGCGCCTTTCGCTGCATGGAGAGAACCGCAATCAGGTTGAGTATTGCGTCTTCTGCCATAACCCCCGCCATACCCGCGGGACCGTTTCCGGAATCGACATGTCCGTGATGGTCCACAGCATCCACTTCGGCGACAACCATTCACCAACAACGGCCAACCCGGCGACACCACCAACTGCACTATGTGCCACGTCAATGGCTCGGAAGCCGTTTTCCCCATCGGCAAGCTCGATGTGAAGGCTCCGAATTTCCTGATGGATCCGGCTCCCGCCACCACCGCCGCCTGCGCGGCGTGCCATACAACGCGCTCCAGCATGGCCCACATGTCCTCTAATACCGATCCCAAGTTCGGCGAGAGCTGCGATACGTGCCATGACGTCAACGGCAAGTTCAGCGTCCTCAAGGAACACGCCAAGTAGTCTCGTTCCGCTTTAGTGGAAAAGGGCAGGGCTTCGGCCCTGCCCTTTTTTCATGTCAAGGCAAAGTAGAAACGTCCTATTCCCAGCAAAGTAGAAATGTCCTGTTTTAGGGGGGCTGCCTGGGAGGCGGGCTTACAGTGGATTTGATGTTCTGGGGGAGTCGCGCTCCCTGGGGCAGATCCGAGGACCGCTGCGACGGGGCTGGCTCCGAAGCAGACGGCGCCAAGCCCCCAGTCAAACCGGGCCATAAGTTGCCCGTTCTGGGGGTTTGGGTTTTTGTGGGCAGGTCTGCTTTGGTGAAGCCCTGAGCAGCGAT
>JAPKZC010000221.1:4252-4868 GCA_026394025.1 Candidatus Solibacter sp. | reverse complement strand
GCTTCCGGCCTGATTGCGGGCGCGCCCGCAGAACCACCCGAGAGTGCCGGCGATGATCAGCCATTGCCAGTTGGGGAAGTGGCGGAACCAGAGGTGCGCGGCTCCGAAGAGGATCGAGGTGAGGATGAGCGCGGTGCCGCGGCTCCGAGTCCAGTCTTCGATCCACTGTTGGAGGACGCCGCGGAAGAGGAACTCCTCGGCCAAAGTCAGGACGAACAGATAGGAAAGGAAGTAGAGTGCCAATTTGATCGGATCGGACGGCATCACAAGGCGACCGGCTTTCAGCAGGAACCCCAGCACCGCGCCAACGGGCAGGAAATAGAGGTAGTTGCGCGCGCGGATGCGCCAGTCTTTCCAGGCGGGCAGAAACCCGAAGCCGGTTTCGGGGATGCGGCGCTCCAGCATCAATACCAGCACCATCATATTGAAGAGGGCGAGATCGACTAGTCTGGCGATCTCGACGCCCTTGTACGGCGTCGGGTAGATAGGGTTGCCGTACCCGCTGAGTTTGACGGTCACCACCAGCACCAGGAAACCCGCATCGACCAATGGAACCGCGGGCAGTATGCGGTACCAGAGTCCCAACGCAAGGGCCAGCGCGACCAGCTTGACGAAG
>JAPKZC010000221.1:2706-4233 GCA_026394025.1 Candidatus Solibacter sp. | reverse complement strand
CGACCAGCTTGACGAAGCTGACCAACTGAAACTGGATGGCGCCGGTACAGCAGGCCAGGTAAGGAAGGACGGCGGAAGCAATCAGGAAACCGGGCAACGGCGCGCCAGCCAGTTGCTCCCGCACCCGCGGGAAGGCTGGTACCAGATAGAATGGGTAGACGACGAGAAAGGCGGCGAGCGATGGTAGCGCCGCCCAGCTTGGAATGCCCTTCCAGCGAGCGAACACGAGTCCGGCCACGCACAGCAGCGACCAACCGATCAGCAGGGTGGCCTTGAAGCCGCCGGACGTTTTCGCCATCGCGCTCATTCTAACATCCGTGCTTCTGGCAGCCCCGGCGCCAGCCCAGGAGCCGCCGGCAAACCTGGCAAAACTGGTGGCGCATCGCGAGACGGAAACCGAGACCGAGCGCAATGAGTACACGTATCGCCAGGGGGTCACGATCGAGGAACTGGACGATCACGGCGGGGCGCGCGGGCAGTATCGCGAGGCGCGCGACGTGATCTTTTCTCCGCGGCACGACCGGACGGAGCAAATGCTGGGGAACCCGAGCAACGGGCTGAAGAACCTGATCCTGACCGAAGAGGATTATCAGGATATCCGGAACATTCAGCCACTGGTGCTGACGGAAGACCGGCTATGGAATTACGAGACCAAGTTCCGCGGCGACGAGACCGTCGATGAGGTGGATTGCTGGGTGCTGCAAGTGCGTCCGCGGCAGATTCTGCAAGGCCAGCGCTTCTTCGACGGCATGATCTGGGTGGACAAGAAGGAATACAACATCGTGCGCATGGAAGGGCAGGCGGTGCCGCAGATTCGGACCACGAAGACGGAGAATCTGTTCCCGCGGTTCACCACAATTCGTAAGCCGCTTGATGGGAAGCATTGGTTTCCGGTGTATACCCACGCGGATGATACACTGCAATTTCGCACCGGGCCGCAGAGAATCCGGCTGCGCATTGCGTATAGCAACTATAAGAGGTTTGGCGCGGAGTCTACGTTGATTGTGAAGTAGTCATGAAGAAATCGACTAAAGTTACTCTGACGGTGGTGGCGGCGGTCGGGCTGGCATCATGCGGCCGGTCGCGGCGGGATCCGTGCGATCAGGGATCGTTCAATGAGATGGCCTGCCAGGATGCGGTGCGCAGTGGCGGCTACTACTATGGCGGATCGTGGTTTCCGATGATGTATCGCTACCCGTATCCTTACTACTACGATAGCTATCGGACGCATGTCTCCAGGGGCGGGCGGGTGGTGGCGGCGCCCTCGGGGAGTTATGCGCGGCCCAGCGGCTCGACGTCGTCGCCGGGCGTGACCCATGGCGGATTCGGGTCCACGGGCGCGGGACATGGAGTGGGGGGATAATGCGCAGAATTGCGGCAACACCGAGGCCAGACTGGCAGAGGAAGGTCGAGGAAGCGGGGCTCACGTGGCATACCGGCGAGCAACCGTACTGGAATGAAGCGGCCTTCTATGAATTCACCGCTAAGGAAGTGGACGTGCTGGAGGCGGCCACCAACGAACTGGAG
>JAPKZC010000221.1:1556-2536 GCA_026394025.1 Candidatus Solibacter sp. | reverse complement strand
AAGCTGTACGCGCGATTGGGGATTCCGGAGATCGCGGTACCGCTGATCGAGAGCTCCTGGGAGGCGGAACCGCCGGCGCTTTACGGGCGCTTCGATCTCGCCTTCGATGGGGTGAATCCGCCGAAGCTGTTGGAGTACAACGCAGATACGCCGACTGGGCTGCTGGAAGCGGCGGTGGTGCAGTGGTACTGGCTACAGGACTGCTTCCCGAAACGCGACCAGTTCAATTCGCTGCATGAACGGCTGGTAGCGTTGTGGAAGGATTTGGCGAAGTACCTGCCGGGGCGGCGGATCGACTTCTGCTCGATGGACGACGCGGAGGACGGGATGACCGTCACCTACCTGCAGGACACGGCGCAGCAGGCGGGGCTGGAGGCATCGATTTTCCCGATCGACGAGATCGGTTGGGACGGGAGTACGTTCCTGGGGCCGGACGACCAGCCGCTGGGGACAGTGTTCAAACTCTACCCGTGGGAATGGATGATACGCGAGGAGTTCGGCAAGAACATCGCGTCGGCGGAGACGACGTGGATCGAGCCACCGTGGAAGATGTTGCTTTCCAACAAGGGGATTCTGCCGATTCTGTGGCAGTTGTTCCCGCGGCACCCTTACTTGTTGGAGGCGAGCTTCGACGGTCCGGGGCTGATGATGGCGTGGGCGAAGAAACCAATACTGGGCCGCGAGGGCGCTAATATTCTGCTCCACCAGCCGGGGAAGGATGTCGAGACCGGCGGGGACTATGGCGAAGAGGGCTTCATCTTCCAGCAGATGGCGACGCTCAAGAGCTTTGACGGGATGTATCCGGTGGTCGGCAGTTGGCTGATCGGACACGAGGAAGGCAACGTGGCGGCGGGGATGGGCCTTCGCGAATCGGACACGCCGATCACCACCAATACCAGCCTGTTTGTGCCGCATCTGTTCGACTGAGGCTGCGCCGGAGTCAGGCGATGAAATCGAAGAGCGTGGTGCGCGGCATTTTG
>JAPKZC010000221.1:0-1496 GCA_026394025.1 Candidatus Solibacter sp. | reverse complement strand
GGCCTGAAGCTGTATGTTGCCTTGTGTGATGGCGAGAGCGGCGGCGGTGATATCGGCGTCCTGCTTCTGGCTCAGCTGGGTCTTGAGCTGAACGTCATAGTTGGCGCTGTAGTTGGTTGAGTCCTCGATGCGGTTCTGCACGGTACCGTAGAAGGCCTGTGCGGTGTTGAGGTGATCCGCGGCGAGTTGGACGGAGGCGCTGGCAGCAGTGATTCCCGCGGTATTGTTGGCCAGCAGGCCGAGGCGCAGGTTGTTGAGCGCGGCGAAAACGTTGTCGGCGGCCGGAGTGGTGATCGGGGGGTCGTCGGTGGCCAGGGGGTCCGGGGGGTTACGCGTATCGAAGATTTCCTGGGCGGTTTTGGAGACGGCGAACGAACCGCCTGCCGCAGCCTCCACGCGCCGCGTGGCGGCCGAGTCAGTGAGACGCACCACGCCGTTGCCGGTAGTGAGATCCACTTCGTAGGGTGGGGTGGAGCCGCTATCGCCGCCGAAGATGTAGCGTCCCTGGACAGTAGTGCGACTGATGGCCACCATTTGCTCAAGCAGGGACTGCACTTCGCTGGCGACGCTCTGCCGTCCGGTGGCGTCGATCGTGAAATTGGCGCCCTGAGCCGCCAGGACGCGGGCGCGGTCCATGATTTTGGCGGCGGAACTGAGGGCTGCGTCAGCGGCGTCGGCATCGGTTCGGGCGATTGAGAGATTGGCTTGGATCTGCAGATTGCGGACCTCGTCGGTGCGCAATTGGAGGATGGCATCAACTTCGCTGGGAGCGTCCGAGGCCACGTTCACACGTTTGCCGCTGGAAGTCTGGCTGCTGGCGTTTTCCACTGTACGCTGCACGCGGCTCACACTGGCGAGAAAAGCTTCGGTGGATGGAGTGAGATTGCTGATCATAAAGTGCCTTACCTGAGAAGGTTGATGGTGGTTTCCGTGAGTTGGTCGAGCACGCTCAGGAACTTGGAGGTGGCTTGGTACGCGCGCTGGAATTGTATGAGGGTGGTGGCTTCCTCGTCGAGCGAGACGCCCTGATACTGCTGGCGCAACCCCTTGGCTTGGGCAACGAGCGATTGTCGCGCGTCCTGGTTGTTCTTGGCGTCGCTCAATGCGGAGCCGACGCGGGCGGCGAGTTGGCCGTAGAACTGGGTATAGCTGAGACCGCTGACTTTGTCAGCATCCAGAACTGGAGTGGCCAACGCGGAGAGCGCCAGGGGCACACCGTTGGATACCGTGGGCGGGCCGGGACTGATGGCTGCCAACTGATCTGGCGTGAAACTGGGGTCCACCGAAAGAGTAAACGCCGTATTGGTGGCGTTGTTGGTGTCGTAGGTGAAGAGCGGGACGCCGGGCTGCGCCGGGGGCCCGTCGGTGATATTGCCGGAGGTCAGGAGCTGATTGACGCGGTCGGCGAATTGCCTCGCCATGACGTTAAGATCGCCCGCCTGGTAAGCGTCGCCGATGAGGGAGGGAAGGATCTGGTTGCGCAGCTTGAGTTCGCG
>JAPKZC010000275.1 GCA_026394025.1 Candidatus Solibacter sp. | reverse complement strand
TGGAAATTGCCGCACGGCTCAATCCTTCGGCGGCGGAAGTGCACAATGCGTTGGGACAGGCCGCGCTTAGCGAGGGCGATCCGAAACGAGCGCTGGCCAGCTTCCAGCGCGCGGCGGAACTGGATCCTGATCGCCAGGAGTACCGCCTGAACCTCCAGGCTGCCAGGGACGCTGTCGGGCGGCTGCCTGGCCGCTGAGCTTACAGCCGGCCGATTTCGCGTTCCTCTCGAAATGGGGAACGCCCGGGCGGGCCAGGAGGCCCGTCCTACTGCCTTCGAGCGGCCATTACCTTCTGGGCTTCGGCCAGCAGGGCTTCGGCCTTGGGTAGAGTCTCCACCGCCTTCTGCACTTCCGGATCGTCCAAAAACTGCGCCCGGTCGCTGGTCTTCTTGTCGAAAGCGCGGAGGTAGAATTCGTCGCGGATCTGCTCCGTGAGCCACTTCTTGTCGCGGTCGAACTCCGCGTCCGTGAAAGTGAACGGCCGCGAGTGCAGGAAAACCTTGAAGCGCGCCAGCAGGTCGTTGTCCGGCGACCAGCCCTGCGGAAGCTGCGGCTTGGCCGCCCCAAAGTAGGTGGAGGCGAAGCGGTAGATGGACGACGAGCTATAGACGCGCCGTTGGAAAAGCGTGGGCTTGGGAGCCTCGAACTTTTCGTCCGGCGTGATGCCACCGCCGCCATACATCTTGCGGCCGACATCGGTGCTCTTCACGTCGTCGCTGTTCTGCATGGGCTTGCGCGCGTAATAGTAATCGAAGAACGAGCCCTTGGAGTAATCGCGCTGGATCAGCCGCCCGCTGGGCGTGTAGTAGTGAGCGATGGTCAGCAATAGCGCCGCCCCTTCCGTCAGCGGGAACTGCGCCTGAACCAAACCCTTGCCGAAGGTATTCTCTCCCATGATAAGGGCGCGGTCGTGATCCTGCAACGCTCCGGAAACGATCTCCGACGCCGAAGCCGAGTTGCCGTTCACCAAAACTACGATGGGGTACTTCTGCGCCAGCGGATTCGCCTTGGCGCGAAACACCTGTTCCTTTTCGGAGCGTCCGCGATGCGACACCACTACCTGTCCGTCGCGCAGGAAGCGCCCGCTCAGCGATACCGACTCCGTCACCAGACCACCGCGATTCTCACGCAGGTCCAGAATCAGCCCCTTGATTTTCGATTCGTCCAGCCTGATCAGGGCGGCTTCCACATCCCGCGACACGTTTTGCGCTTCGAAGCTGGTCACCTTGAGAAAGGCGATGCCCGGCTTGTACCAGAAGGCATCCACGAGGCTGGTTTCAATCTCGCCGCGAATCACGGTCACGGTTACCGGTTCGGCGGCGCCCTCGCGCGTCACGGTGACACGGACCGGACTGCCGCGCTGGCCGCGCAGCATATCGGCGACACCGGCCGAATCTTTCTTAGTGACGTCCTTGCCGTCCACCGCGACAATCACGTCGCCGCGGCGCAGGTCGGCGCGCCATGCCGGCGATCCGGGGAAAGGCTCCATGGCGATCACCTTGGCGCCGTCCATGGAAATGAGCATGCCGATGCCGTAATACTGCGCGCGCTGCTTGCGCTGCATGTCCGAGTATTCGGTGGGGTCGAGGAAGTTGGAGTGCGGATCGAGCGTGCGCAGCATGCCCGGAATCGCGCCCTGGTAGATCGCCTTCTCCGAGGAGATGGGGTCGGCGTAATTCTGCTCCAGGATCGAGTAGACGCTGGCCAGCGCCTTGAAACTCTTGTCCAGATCGTCCTGTGGAGTGGCCGCACGGGCCCGGATGCTGGGGCCGTAAAGCGGCGCCAGCACCGTGCAAGCACCGACAATCAGAGCCACTTGCACAGAAGTTCGAATTTTCATGAAATACCCCCGGGCGGCAAACTAGCTTCCCTTGGCCTCTATCATACCTGCAAAAACAAGGCTTTCCAAGCCGCCCCTTCGGGGGCGCACACCGATACCGCCAGTCTCACTGTAGTAGACTCGGCGAACCCCAAAACGGTTGCAAATTTGGGGCGCGAGCGCCAGGGGCTCAGCCTCGCGTAAAATGGTCGGTTTGGATAGGCGGGAAAGGAACATGAGATTGCCGATTCATTTGCATGAATATTGCCGCGCCCTGAGTGTCGCCGTGGTTGGCGCCCTACTGCTCGGCCACGGACAGTTGCGCGCGCAAGGCACGCTGGCCGATTATCAGCGCGGCCAGGCGCTTGCCAGACAGTCGCAGGGACTGGTGACCGGCGTGCCGGGCGCCGTCAACTGGATCGGCGAGACCGACCATTTCTGGTATGCCAAGCCGGTGAAGGGTGGCACGGAATTCCTCCTGGTGGATGCCGGGGCCGCGACAAAGAAGCCGGCTTTCGACCACGAGAAGCTGGCCGGTGCCATCTCCTCGGCAAGCGGCAACAAGTACACCGCGTTGACTCTGCCGTTTGCGCCTCCCACGGGGGGACGAGGCGGCGCGGCGGGCCGAGGCGCGGGAGGCGGCGCTGCCACCACCAGCCCGTTGACCTTTATAGACGGGGAGCGCGGTATCCGCTTCGGCAGCGCCGGCTCAATGTGGACCTGCTCTCTGACGGATTACACGTGCACCAAGGGCGGCACAATTCCGCAGGTTGCGCCGGGCGGCCGTGGAGGCCGCGGCGGCGCGCCAGCGGACGGCGAAGATGACCTGCTGGCCAGCCCCGAACCGGTAGGGGGCGACCCGGTGGACGGGCTCGAGTACCAACCTCCGCCGCCGCAACAAGGCGCCGCCGGACAGGGCGGCGGCCGCGGTCAAAGCGGGTGTGCACCGCGCCCTCAGACCCAGCCCCAGGCTCAAAGTCAGGGCCGTGGAGGCCGGGGCGCCAGCGCGGCGGCGCCGGGGGGACAGGCTCCGGCCGAACCTCAGGTGTGCAGCTCTTTCGATGGCAAGTGGGACGCGCTGATTGAGAACTTCAACGTGTTCCTGAAGCCGGCGGGTTCCACCCAGCGGCCCGCCGCGCTGAGCTTCGATGGCTCCGAAGGCAACTATTACACCTTCCGCTCCATCGCCTGGTCGCCGGATTCCAAAAAGCTGGTGGCCTACCACACGCGCCCCGGCTACGACCGACAGGTTCACTACATCGAATCGGCGCCCGCGGACCAGCTTCAACCGAAGCACTCCTCTATCCTTTACCGCAAACCGGGCGACGCGCTCGATATCGCTTATCCGGCGCTCTTCGACGTGGCCGCGAAGCAGCAGACGGAGATCGACCACGCGCTGTTTCCCAATGCCTACAACCTCACGCCGCCGGTCTGGTGGAAGGACAGCCGAGGTTTCACCTTCGAATACAACCAACGCGGCCACCAGGTTTACCGCGTGATCGAAGTGGATGCGCAAAGCGGCAAGGCACGTGCGCTGATCAACGAAGAGAGCCCGACGTTCATTTACCACAACACCCTGGCCGAGGGTCTGTCCGGGGGCCGCCGGTACCGTCACGACCTGAACGACGGCAAGGAAATCGTCTGGGCCTCGGAGCGCGATGGGTGGGAGCATCTGTACCTCTATGACGGCGTCACCGGCAAGGTGAAGAACCAGATCACCAAGGGCAACTGGGTGGTGCGCATGGTGGATCGCGTAGATGACGACAAGCGGCAGATCTGGTTCCAGGCGGGCGGCATGAACCCCGCGCAGGATCCCTACTTCAGCCACTACTACCGCATCAACTTCGATGGCACCGGCTTGACTAAACTCACCGAAGCCGACGGCAACCACACGCTGACGTTCGACACCGCGCACGTGTACTACGTGGACACGTGGTCGCGCGTGGACCTGCCGCCGGTATCGCAACTGCGCCGCGTCGACTCCCAGACACCGATCATGGATCTCGAAAAGGGCGACGCCACCGCACTGCGTGCCGCGGGCATCCGGCCGACGGAAGTATTCGTCGCCAAGGGCCGCGACGGCAAGACCGATATCTGGGGGACCATCGTGCGGCCCACCAATTTCGATCCTGCCAAGAAGTATCCCGTGATCGAACAGATCTATGCGGGACCGCAGGGGTCGTTCGTACCCAAGACGTTCACCGCGGTTTCGGGCACGCAGGCGCTGGCGGAACTGGGATTCATCGTGGTGCAGATCGACGGCATGGGGACCAGCAACCGGTCCAAGGCGTTCCACGACGTGGCCTTCCAAAACCTGGGCGATGCCGGCTTCCCCGATCGCATCCTCTGGCACAAGGCGGTGGCGGCGAAGTACCCGTCCTACGACATTAGCCGCGTGGGGATCTACGGGACTTCGGCGGGCGGGCAGAATGCGATGGGTGCGATGCTGTTCCATCCGGAGTTCTACAAGGTGGCGGTCACCAATAGCGGGTGCCACGACAACCGTATGGACAAGATCTGGTGGAACGAGCAATGGATGGGTTGGCCGCTGGGCCCGCAGTACGCGGCATCGTCCAACGTGGACCATGCGTCCAAGTTGCAGGGCAAGGTGCTGCTGATCGCGGGCGAAATGGACAGCAACGTGGACCCGGCGTCCACTTTGCAGGTGGTGGATGCGCTGGTGAAGGCGAACAAGCATT
The DNA here is from genome assembly GCA_026394025.1 of Candidatus Solibacter sp. Taxonomy (GTDB): domain Bacteria; phylum Acidobacteriota; class Terriglobia; order Bryobacterales; family Bryobacteraceae; genus Solibacter. Next base: position 1,946 of record JAPKZC010000275.1, on the reverse strand, counting down.
TCGATATGCTCTACATCCCGGGCCAGAACCACGGAGTGGGTGTCCTGGGCACGCAGCATTACTTGCAGGACTACTTCGTGCATCATCTGTTAGGCGTCGAGGCGCCGGATTGGAACCGCGTAACGCTCCCTGCCGAGCCGGCGACGGCCGGAGGAAACTGAGTCGAGGCGACTGCGGGTAATCCCCGAGATAGGTACCAGTTCCACGGTTTCCGCCAGCCGTCTGGCAGGCGAAAGCGGATAATGAAGTGGTTATCATGCTACGCGCGTTCTCGATGTTCAGCCTTGGGGCCATATTCCTGGTAATCTCGCCCAAATTGCGCCAGCAGGTACAAGACGCTATCGGCGGCGGTGTATCGGCCATGGACTTTTATTCGCCCTATTCCTACATCGCGGGTGGCCTTCTGATCCTGGTCACGATGGTGGTCTCATTCCACCGCGGCGCGCAAGCCCGCTGACCCCAGATACCGCGGGCGCGACATAGAAGTGGGCGAACATGAAGCCCAGTCCGAGCCGCGACCGTTAGCGGTCACCGGCCACGCGTTTAAGAACGCTCTAACGGTCGCGCCTCGGCTGTGAAACGCACGGCCCCAATCAGCCGCGACCGTGAGGGAGGCCTGCCTACCCCTGCACCCGTTCTCGCACGTTGAATTCCAGCTTCCACCGCCGCCCGTCGCGCGCAACGCACCATAGCTGCAACATGCCCGTCTCCGTCACGATGCTCTCGAAAGACACCGGCACTATTTCCGGCGTCTCCCCCGCGTCGAAGCTGACCTCCATCGGCGAGAGCTCTTCGAGTTCGTCGCCGAAATCTTCGATCAAATCACCCGGCTCGTCGTTCTTACGGGAGGCGCTGGTAAAGAATCGGAACTCGGCGGGCTGTCCCACCACCAAGCCGAATTCGCGGCCTGGAATGCGCGTGTCCGTGCCTTCTTCCATGCCGAACGGGACCACCGCCAGGGCCTTGACGGGGGCGGGGAAGCCGGGGACGGAGGGCATCGCCGATTCCACCGCGACATAGTACGTGCGCGGCACGCCGCCGCGAATCCGCACCCCGCGACCCGTGCGCGCGAGGCCGTAATACGCCGCGCCGCGGGCCACGGCGTGCATCAGATCTTCGCCGCTCAGCGCTTTCACCGGTGGCATGCCTTCTTCGGCCAGCCACGCGTTCAGCGTGTTGAGAATGCGTTCGCGGACCAGACTGGCGTTGAGCACGCCGCCGTTGAACAGGAGGTGGGTCGGGCAGGCCAAGCCGCTCGGTCCGCGCCGCACCGCGCCGTGTTCCGCGGTGGCCGCCTGCTGACGGAGGAAGCGTGCCATGTGGCGCGTGATCGCGGGGTCGGCGGCGTAGGGCAGGCCGAGTTCCTGAAGTCCGGCGCGCCGCTGGTGCGCAGGCATCTCCGTGCTCGATACCTTCGGCAGGAAGCCTTCGCCCAGCACCTGCTCGATATCGGTGGCCAACAGCATCGCCTTGACGGTGCCGCCCACCAGTCCCGTGCCTTTGCCCAGAATTGTGACCGGGGTCTCTTTCACCTTCGCGCCAGGTTCCAGCAGCTTTTCCTTGGCCACGCGGCAGTTGGCCCACAGCGCCAGATGCTGCCGGCTATCGATTCTCGTGCCCTGCTCGGCCAGGCGATGCGCCACCACGCCGGCCAAAGCCAGATCGACGTTGTCGCCGCCCAGCAGAATGTGCTCGCCCACCGCCACGCGGCTCAACGAGAGCTCGCCGCTCGCCTCCGTGACCGCGATTAACGTGAAATCCGTGGTGCCCCCGCCAATATCCACCACCAGGATGAGGTCACCCACCGCCACTCGCTCGCGCCAATCCGGATGGCGCTCCAACCACGCGTAGAAGGCGGCCTGTGGCTCTTCCAGCAGGGTGATGTTCTGATAGCCAGCCTGCCGGGCGGCGTCCAGCGTGAGTTCGCGCGCCACCGCGTCGAAGGA
>JAPKZC010000451.1 GCA_026394025.1 Candidatus Solibacter sp. | reverse complement strand
GGAAGCGCTGGAAACCAGCGCCAGGATCAGTGCGAATCGCTCCATGTACTGCCTCCCTTCAACCGAATAACGGACTTGATTCCTTGGACATGGCTTACTGGCCACGAATAGTTAGTTTCTGTCGCGAAACTGCCGTCCGGCGGCAAAGCAACCCCTCCCTAACGGTCGGGACTCTGATAGGGTCGTTGATAATACGAGACTTACCATCAGAGCCGCGACCGTTAGGGAGCGGTCTTGCCCACGGAAGCCGAGTTTCGCGACAGAAACTAGTTAGTTAGGGGGGCCCTGCCGGCGTGGACGGCCGCAAAGACCCGTGGAGCGATTATGCAACGGCTTCGCCGTGGCGATCAAGGTAAAACGATCTTGAAATGTCTCGAAATCCTGCCGGCTGGACACTTGACGTTCGGCGGCCGATCATGGCGAATGGAATTCAGTACAGTGGAGGAATCGACGTGCGGCTGCGGTCGAACTCCCGGTCGGAATGCATGATGGCCATTCACAGCGTTGACTCGATTCAAGTCTGACGAAGGAGGAAAAGAACCATGAGATTGAAGAATAAAGTGGCGCTGATTACCGGCGCCAGCCGTGGAATCGGCAAAGGAATCGCTGAGGTGTTCGCTGAGGAGGGAGCCGACGTCGCGGTGAATTATTTGGCCAGCGGCCCGGCGGCGGAGGACGTTGCCGCCTGGGTCCGATCTAGGGGGCGCCGCGCCATGACGGTAAAGGCCGATGTTGCGTACCGCGGGGAAGTCGAGGCCATGATCGATCGGGTGTGGAATGAACTGGGACCTATCGATATCCTGGTGAATAATGCGGGCATCGAAACGATCGTCCCCTTCCTCGACCTCACGGACGAGCAATGGACGCGCCTGACGGACGTCAACCTTCGAGGCGAATGGTTGTGTTCACAGGTTTTCTGCCGGCGCGCGATTGCGGAAGGGCGCAAGGGCAGCATTGTGATGATCGGCTCCGTCCAGGCCGGCAAAGTCCTGCCCGGACGAACCCACTACGCCCCCACGAAGCTCGGTCTGGAAGCGTTGACGCGTAACATTTCGGCCGAGATGACACCGCAAGGGATCCGCGTCAACTGTGTTCACCCCGGCCTGATCGATACCGACATGACCGCCTGGGTGATGAAGCGGCCCGATCTGCTGCCTGGCATTCTCGCGCAGATCTCCGTCGGTCGCGCCGGAGAACCGCGCGAGATCGGAACGGTTGTCGCGTTCTTCGCATCCGACGAGGCGAGTTATCTGACCGGCCAGTCCATTCATGTTGACGGCGGGTGGGTTGGCAAATGAGTTCGCCTGCTGACCTGTTTCGCTTCGATAATAAGGTCGCTCTCGTGACCGGCGGTTACGGCGGCATCGGCCGGTCCGTGGCCACGGGGCTTGCGGCGCTCGGCGCCAAGGTTGCGATTGCCGGCCGTAGCGCGGAAAAGGCCGAGGCCTGCGCCCGTTCAATCGAGGGCTATGCGGCGCCTTTTGACGGACTTTCCGTCGCAGACACCGGCCGCATGGTGGATGACGTCGCGGCCCACTATGGCCGCCTGGACATCCTGGTCAACTGCGTCGGCCTGAACCAGGAAGCCAAAGCAGAAGAGTTCGATGAGGAGCGCTGGGATTACGTGGTAGGCGCGAATCTGAAAAGCGCGATGTTTCAAGCCCAGGCCGCAGCGCGCCACATGATCCGTCAGGGTCGTGGGAAACAGGTGCACATCGGCTCGGTGCGCACGCAACTGGGAATCCGCGGCCGCGGCTACGCAGCGTACTGTGCCGCCAAAGGTGGTCTTGCGATTCTGTGCAAACAACTCGCCGCCGAATGGGCGCCGTACCAGATCAACGTCAACGTTGTGGCGCCTACCTTCGTCCGCACGGACATGGTCGCCCACATGCTGGCGGATCCGAACTTCTATGGTGCGCTCGTCGCGCGCATCCCGCTCGGCCGCATCGCCGAACCCGAGGACGTCCGCAATGCCGTGCTGTTCTTTGTGTCCTCCGCGGCGGACTTCATCACCGGGCAGACGCTGTTTTTGGATGGCGGCATCACCGCCACGCAATAGGACACAATATGCCAAAACTCATCGACCTGAGTATGCCGGTGCACAATGACATGATCAGTTTTCCGCGGGTCGTCCGGCCGGCCCTCGTTATGTACGAAACGTGGCAGGAGTTTGCGGAGCGAGTGGGCGCGGCGAAGTATGGCGTCGATTGGCTGACCGCGCACTGCTTAGTCGTAATCGGAGATCATATCGGCACACACGTAGACTCGTTGCGCCACATGCGCAGCGATGGGCCCGGGCCGGAAGGTATCCCGCTCGAATACTGCTACGGCGACGGCGTCGTGCTCGATTTCCGCCATCTGCCAAAGGGCGCGGGAATCACGGTCAACGACGTTCAATGCGCTCTCCAGAAAATCAACTATACGCTCAAGCCTCTGGATATCGTCCTAATCCACACCGGGGCTGGAAAGATCAACCACACCGAGGCATACCTCACAGATCACGTGGGGATGACCGGCGAAGCGACGCATTGGCTTCTCGACCAGGGCATCAAAATGATGGGCACGGACGCGGTCACTTTCGACCCGCCGGTTTGGGCGATGTTCGAGCGCAAGCAGTTCTGGGAGGCTCACCGGGTCATGCTGGACCGTGAGTATTATCACCTGGAGAACATGGCTAACTTTGACCAGTTGCCGCCGCATGGGTTTAAGCTCAGCTTGTTTCCAGTAAAATGGGTGAACACGACAGCCGCGCCCGTTCGAGCGGTGGCAATCCTGGACGAGTAACCCGGCCCCGCCGTGCTTAGATAAGGATCCCTTTTCACGCTACCCCCACTGAGAGGCATAGCGACCGGCTTGGGGACGAACAATTGGCAGTCACCATGGGAACACCGTGCGGCGCTTACTCAGGGATCTCGCTTTGGTGGCAGAGGCGGGGAACCCGGCGGTGGTCCGGTCCACTCGGCATTGCTCAAATGCCACCCGCCACCAAGGGCCTGGTAGAGTTGGACAATTACCGATCGGCGGTCAAGTTCCGTCTGTGCCAGGGCATTCTCTGCGGGAACCAGTTGTTGCTGCGCTTCGAGGACCTCGAAATAGCCGGACTTACCGGCGAAATAACGCTGTAGAGAGACCTCCACCGCGGTTTGATATGCTTGCACAGCCTCCACTTGGCGGGCGCGGACGGCCTCCAGTTTCTCACGTGTGACGAGCGCGTTCGAAACATCGCGAAACGCGGCCAGCACCGTCTGTTCGTACTCGATTCGGGCTTGCTCCCAGGCCGCCACTGCCCGGCGCTTCTGCGCCCGCAGCCCGCGGCCCTCGTAGATCGGTCCCAAGAGGCTCGCCGCCGTGCTCCACACGTTCGTCCGCCCCGCCGTGAAATCTTCCACGCCGTTCCAGCAACTCCGACGGTAGCCCGGCGGGCACTTCCGGGGGTATTGTCTGCTGCAACAGCGTGCCCTGGCGCGGAATCGGTCCCGGGGCCGATCCCAGCAGCAGGTGAATCTCGTTCTCCTGGATCGCGATCCGGCGTTCCAGTTCGGGAATTGCAGCGGCCATCGTGGCCAGCGCCCCCCCCGCGCGCGCCGTCTCCAGCCTCGATGCCGTACCCGCTTCCAGGCGCTCCTGAAAAATCCCCAGGCTCCCCTCAAACGACTTCACGTTGCGCCGCGCGATCTCCAGCCGAAGATCCAGTTCGAGCAGTTCCAAGTAAGACTGGGCTACGCTGCCTGTCAGGGACAGCAGCACTCCGCGGTGCCCTTGTTCACTTGCCAGAAAGTTGGCCAGCGCAGATTCGTTCAAGAGCCGAATCCGCCCCCAGACGTCCGCCTCCCAACTGGCCGCCAGCCCCACGGCAAGCGTGCCCCGCCACTTGCCGCTTGACCCCGCCGGGTTGCCCAGTGCCTCATTCTTGCCCTGGCTGATGCCTACCTCATACCCAACTCCTGGCATGTACTCCGCGTGTGCTTGCACGGTGAATTGCCGTGCCTGCTCCACCCGCTTCACGGCAACCCGCAGATCGTTGTTGTTCGCGATCGCGGTCTTGATCAGTTCCCGCAACGTGTCATCCCGGAACAGCTCCCACCAGGGCAAATCGGCGAGGGAAGCCGCTTCCGCGGTGACCTGTCCCCGGCTCACCGCCGGCGCGGTCACCACTGGACGCTGGTAGCGTGGTCCAACCAGGCACCCGCTGAGAAGGCAGACTGAGCCGGCTACGATACCGCGAACGGTATTTCGCATCTCAGCGCCCTCCTTCCGCCGCCCCCGCTTTCGGGCGCGCGCCGAGCTTCCCCGTGAGGTAGAAAGTGACGGGGATGAGAAGTACGGCGATACCGGTTGCGGCCGACATGCCGCCGATCACGCAACTGCCCACCACTCGCCGCGCGATGGCGCCGGCGCCGCTTGCCATCCACAAAGGGACACAGCCTAGAATGAAGGCGAAGCTGGTCATCAGGATGGGGCGAAGGCGAAGCCTCGCGGCCTCCAGCGCCGCATCCGTCAGCGTCATGCCGCCCTCATAGCGCACCTTCGCGAATTCGACGATCAGGATCGCGTTTTTGGCCGCCAGACCAATCAACATGACGAGCCCGATCTGAGCGTAGACATCGTTGG
>JAPKZC010000062.1:1691-4043 GCA_026394025.1 Candidatus Solibacter sp. | reverse complement strand
CGGCAAACTGGCGGCTTCCACCGCCGCGCCCGGCGTCGGCGGCACGCGGTCGGGCTGGGTTCCCGCCGATTGCGTTCCTGTCGCCGTGGACTTCGTACTTTTGGCGCCGGTTGAGACTTTCTGAATCGGCGGCAACGCTTCCTTCTGGGTCGCGCCGAAATAGTACAGGTCGCGAGCCCCTTCAATCTTCTTTTGTGGTTGCGGCTGTTGAGCCACCAATCCGCCGCCAACCGCAAGGACTCCAATCAGGCCAACTAAACTCCGCGTTCGCATGTCCGTTCACCTCGCGTCTTGACTCAATCAGGATTGAACTCTATTATGGTACAGGATTTAAGTTCACTATCGCACGTTCCGAGGGCATTGATACAACTCCCAGCCCGCATCGGCAAATACGAACTGCAGGAATTCCTCGGCGGCGGTATGTCGCACGTCTATCGCGCCGTGGACACGGTGATCGGCCGCCCCGTCGCCGTCAAGATCCTGACTCAGACCGCCAGCCAGGATGAGGAAGCGAAAGCTCGCTTTCTCACCGAGGCCCGCACGGCCGGCAACCTGACCCACGAAAACGTCATCAGCATCTACGATTTCGGCTGCGACGAAGAGCACGGGTTGTACATGGTGATGGAGTTCCTGCAGGGCGAAGACCTGCGCGGCGCCATTCGCAACGGCCACACCGGCGACCTGAGCAAGAAACTCCGGATCGCGATCCAGGTGGCGCGAGCCCTCGAGTACGTCCACAAGGCCAGGATCATCCATCGCGACATCAAGCCCGAGAACGTGCACATCAACGCCGCCGGCGTGGTGAAGCTGATGGATTTCGGTATCGCCAAGACGGAAGACCTCTCCATGACCCGGGCGGGCTACGTGCTCGGCACCCCTTACTACATGGCCCCGGAGCAGGTGCGAGGCGAGAAGATCAACGATCTGGTGGATGTCTACGCGTTCGGTATCCTGCTGTTCGAGTTGCTCGCGGGCCAGAAGCCGATCTCGGGCGACACGGTGGAGCGCATCTTCTACAGCATTCTGAATGAACCGCTCGACCTGGCCCCCCTGGTCGCTGCCGGCACGCCTCAGCCCGTAGTCGATCTGGTAGCCGCCTGCACCGCCAAGAAACCCGCCGACCGGCCGCAGAATTTCGGGTTGGTTGCCGCGGCCTTGGAAAAGGCGCGCGACGGTCTCGACGCCCCTACGCAAGCGCTCACCCAGGTGAGTCCGCCGGCCGCATCCGCGCCGCCGGCTCGTCCGGCGTGGCTGATTCCTGGGATCGCCGTGCTGTGCGTGCTGGCCGCGGTGGGTCTGTACTTCGCCCTGCGGCCCTTGCCCAAAGTGATCGCCACTTCCACCGGAGCCATGGTCCTGGTGCCAGCAGGCGAGTTTGCATCCGGAGGAGATAAACAACGCATTTCCCTGCCGGCGTTTTACATCGACCGGACCGAGGTGCCGAACGCCGAGTACGCCAAGTTCTGCCGGGCCACCAATCGCCCGCTGCCGGAGCGCTTCTCCGCGGACAGACCCGATTATCCGGTGGTCAATGTGACCATCGAAGAGGCACGCAGTTTCGCCGCCTGGGCAGGCAAGCGTTTGCCCAAGCCCTTGGAATGGGAAAAGGCCGCCCGGGGTACCGACGGCCGGGCATACCCGTGGGGCAACCAGCAGGATCCCACGCGCGCCAACGTGGACACTCACCAACTGCGCCCGGTGGACGGTTACCCGGCTGGCGCGAGCCCGTTTGGCGCCCTGCAGATGGTCGGCAACGTCTGGGAATTCGTCGATCAGTTGCGCGCGCCCAGTCCGGAAGCGTTGCAGAGCTTCTCGAAATTGAAGCCTCCGCCGCGGGCCGACGAGCCCTGGTATATGATCCGCGGCCAGTCCTGCGGCGAACCGCTGCTCGACGCGGTGATCTGGGAATCCGCCCCGGTGCCGGCCCGGTGGAAAGACATCTATATCGGATTCCGCTGCGTGAAAAGCGTGCCCTGAGCACACTGTGCACAAACGCGGTCTGGTGCGGAGAAACCGCTCCTCACGGTCGCGGCTCCGATTGTAGCCGCGCGCGTCAACAGGCGGTTCCCCTATTCGTTAGATTAGTAAACTGAGAAAAGCGGATTGCGCTATTGGACGCTACGCGATGAGGGCCATCGCCTTCTTCATGACTTCAGCGATTTTGGCCACCGCCTCGTCGGGCGGCAGGCTGCGGACGCTTGCGCCCAGCGGTTCGGCGGCGATGGGGCCGTCGTAGCCGATCTGATTCAGCGCGTTGACGAAGCCGGCTGCGTCGATTACGCCGGTGGCGAGCGGAATCTCGCGCTGGCCGTCGCGCAACTGGTCGATGGGGACGTCCTTTGGGGCATCATT
>JAPKZC010000062.1:0-1631 GCA_026394025.1 Candidatus Solibacter sp. | reverse complement strand
TCATTCAGGTGTACGCCCACGACGTCCTTGTTCTTCAACGTCAGGATATCGGCCGGAGTTTCGCCCGAGTTGTGCCAGTGCCAACTGTCGATCAGGAAGCCGACGTTGCTCTTTCCCATCTCGGCAATCAATTCCTTCATTGACTCCATGGTGTGGATGAAGGGGTATTTGCGGCTGGCCCACGAGGTCTTAGGCCCGACATACTCCAGGCCAAATGAGATGCCGTGGTCGCCGAGCACAGTGGCCACGCCGGCCATCCTTCTGGCGTGCAGCTTGAAATTCTGCAGATAGGTGAGCCGGCCGTCCGAAGGGGTCAACCAGGTGCAGAAGCGCGTCATCCTGGCCCGTTGCAGCGTCTTGGCCCATCCCATCAATGACGTCTTGGTCCACTCCGCGAACTGCTCATCCGTCTGGGAGACGGGCACGGATTGTGCCAGGAAGCCGAAGCCGACCTTTTTGGCCGCCATGTCGTCCATCACCTGTTTCAGGGCGGAATCGGAGAGGGCGGCGAGCTCATTGATGTTCGGGTCAAAGACTTCGAAACCGTACTTGGACGCGTAGTCGATCTGCAATTGCAGGTTGGCCTTCACCCCGATATTGCCGGTGTTCAGGTCGAGCTTCATCTTCCGCGCGGCGGCCAGGGCGGCGCGAGGGGAGAGGGCGCTGGCGGCGGCAATCGACCCTGCCGCGCCCAGCAGGAACTGGCGTCGGTTCTTAGCGGTGATCATGATGTGTTCTCCTCTGGTCCACTCAGGCCTTGGCCGTGTGGGTATTCTCGTCCCAGGTATACGTCTTGCCGTTGCGGATGGCGAGCACCCCCATCAGCAAGGGCAGCGTAGAGTAGAAGCCGATCTCAGGGTCCGTCCTGGGTGTGCCGCGAGACTTGATGCAATCCAGCCAATTGCGTATGTGGGCGGCGTCGGCCGGCTTGCCCACATAGGCGAACTTGGTGTTGAACGGCTCGATGGGGGGCGCCGCGGGCGCACCGCCGCGGCCTGCCCCAGCCCGGACCGGCATCGGCCGGTAAGAGTAGCTCTGCCGGTTGACGTGCAACGCGCCGCGGCTCCCATAGAAATAATTGCCCTGGTCGGAAAGGTAATCCGTCTGCGGGAAATAGGCATTGGTGTACGACATCACGAACTTGTCAAACTGGCAGGCAATCTGGAAGGAATCCGGCGGGCACTCCGGGTTGGGAGGCAGCACTTGCACGTATTGCGCCGCCGCCGACACGCTGATGGGCGCGCGGGTATTCATATACCAGGCCACGACATCGGCGATGTGCACACCCTGGTCGGTGATGATCCCGCCACCGTAATCGTAGTAGGAGCGCCAGCTCCGGCTGCGCGAAGGGGAGTACGGGTGCCGGGGCGCGGGGCCCTGGAACAGTTCCCAATCGAGGCCTTCGGGGACGGGAGCCGGTTGCTCCACGGGGCGAGTGTAGTAGCCCTGCCAGTGCAACTGGCAATGGAAGATGGGTCCGAACATGCCGCTCTGCACCAACTCGCAGCACTTCTGGAAATGGTCCCAACTGCGCTGCTGCAGGCCGATCTGCACCACGCGCTTCAACCGCTTGGCGGTCTCCACGGCCTTCCAGCCGGCTTCGATATTGTTCGACAGGGGCTTCTCGCAGT
>JAPKZC010000070.1:893-2856 GCA_026394025.1 Candidatus Solibacter sp. | reverse complement strand
CTGCCGCTTCGGCGGTCTAATTCATTGGCGGGAACTGCTTGCAGTTCTCCACTGTCGACCGGAGCCATCTCTCGGATTATGCGCGATCCTCACACGCGGTGGAAATACATCTCGTCGGTCTGAGGCGGAGCCTCGTTAGCGATCCGCCTTAGCCCAGAGTACGGTCTGATTGCCAGCGAGCCCTTTGAGGAGCCCGATAAGCATCGCAATCTCCCCGAACAAGAAGTAGAAGGGTGCGCTGAGCAGGGGATGCTTCCATCCCGTCATGAGCTTGAGGAGCGCAAGAGCCGTGATTGCGGCCACAGCGGCAAGCGTGGCCTGCGCTACCGGCTCGCTGGACCACACCAGCGCAGCCAGCATGACCAGGGTCCCCGTTATGGGAGACAGCCATCGCATCAATTTGTGTGAGACGAAAATCAGCCAGAACCGCGCAGGCGCATTTCGCGGCCAGGCGTTGCCCCGCAGCAATCCCTGCGCCGCGCCAGCGGCAATCCGCACTCTCCGCCGGAACTCCTCCGCCAGGCTCTCCACACCCCTCTCCCAGCCTAAGGCCTTAGGTTCGAACACCACTCGTCTGCCCTGGGCAACCACGCCCATCGGAATCACCAAGTCTTCAATCAAGGTGTCGGTGGGGCACGGGCTAAACAACTCCCGGCGCAGGGCATACATCGCTCCGTCCGCGCCCACCATCGAGTAGACCGTCGACGAGTTCTCCTGCAGTTGCCACTCGACGGAATAGTACTGTCCAGTCAGGCGGTCGAGGTCCACTGGCGTGGTATCGGCCAGAACCACTTTTCCCGAAACACACCCCACCGACCGGTCGCTGAACCCTGCCGCCAGACGCATTACCGCGTGCGGATCATACAGGACATTGGCATCTGATAAAACGATAATCTCCTCGCTCCGCGACGGGATTACCTCGTTCAGATTGGCAATTTTTCCGCGTCTCACCTTCCGGTCCAGCAGTACGACGCCGGCGTCCCGATACTCCCTCACGATATCCGGAGTGCGGTCGGTTGAGCCGTCTGAGATCACGATGATCGTGAGCTTGCCCTGGGGATACTGTAAGGCCAATGAGTTTTCGACTTTTTCCCGGATGATCCCCTGCTCATTGAGTGCACAGATTACAAGCGCAATTCGGGGGAAGTCCGCAGCGGCGGCGACCTCCACCCCTCGCCCTTTACGTCTAGCCCAAGCGGCGATGATGACGGGGTAGATGGTAAACGGGTAAGCGAACAGCAAGATCAGAACGGCTAGCGTGATCGTCCGTACTCCATCCATAGACTAGGGGAACAACCGAATCATTCTTGGCCCGAGAAGGCGCGTGAGCCACAACGGCACCAAACGCCACAAACGGATCGCCACTTGGAACTTCGGATTCGCAGGGCTGAAATTCGGCAGTTCCTTGCGGCGGACAAGCAGTAGTTCGTACGGAAGCTCCCGCATGGTCGTGTTCCAGTGGCGCTTGAATTCGAAAACACCGGTATTACGTTTGCACCTGCCGAAGTCAAACATCTGGAAACCATTTGCACCGGCCCATCGGAGATGATCGAAGTACATGAAGGTATTCGGGCCAAGGGCATTGTACCTGGTGTCCGCCGCGGCGTGGTAGGTGTGCATCTCGCCGCGGAACAGGAAGTTCACGCAGGCGGCCATCGGCTTGTCGTCCAGCCACACCTCCCGTACGTCCACCATATCGCCGAAGTACCGCGCGAGGTTCGAGAAATATTTTGAAGGGAAACAAGGCGTTCCCAGGCGCCGCATGTTTCTCGCATGGAGCGTCTCGAAATTCTCGAAATCGGAAACTCGATAACGCATCTGGAAACCTTGCTTCAGGGACTTTCGGACAACGTTACGGGTTTTCTTCGGAAGAGATTCCAGAAGCGTTGCCTCATCAGGCACCAGCGGTTGACTAAAGGAAACATACCGGTCTACGTTCGGGGCTGAAACGCATTGCTCCCGG